>DAINSR010000047.1:0-10963 GCA_036741255.1 Flavobacterium sp. | reverse complement strand
AACCTGTTTTTCGTAGGTCATCTTCATTATCTATCTCAAAATAAATAGTTGTAACTAAAAAATAAAAGCGTAGTGAATTAAGCAGTTCAGCTTGACAAAAGAATAATAAATTCAGTGAATACAGCTAAACGTACTTTTATTAATCTGCTAGAACAATGACTTTATTGTCATTCATTTCAATAGTTCCTGAGTTTATGGGTAGCCAAAAAGTATGCTCATCAATTTTATTAAATTTTGATACAAAATCTTTATCAATTTTAATGTCTTGAGCCTTTATCTTCACGTTTCCTTTAGTAAGCAATGACACTATGGGGGCGTGATTATTTAATATTTGAAACTCCCCATTTGCACCAGGAAGTGCAACCGATGTAATGGTTCCTTTAAACAATGTGGCTTCTGGAGATACAATTTCTAAAATCATAATTTTTGTTGTTTAAAGATGGTAAATGAATGATTATTAAAAATTTTATCATTCATTTACCAACTTGATATTATGCTTCAGCAAGCATTTTTTCACCCGCTTCAATGGCCTCTTCAATAGTCCCTTTTAAGTTAAAAGCGGCTTCTGGTAAATGATCTAATTTGCCATCCATAATCATATTAAAACCTTTAATAGTGTCTTTAATATCTACTAAAACCCCTGGAATACCAGTAAATTGTTCCGCCACATGAAATGGTTGAGATAAGAACCTTTGTACACGTCTTGCTCTACCCACAACTAATTTATCTTCCTCTGAAAGTTCTTCCATACCAAGGATAGCAATAATATCTTGTAATTCTTTGTAGCGTTGTAAAATTTCTTTTACTCTTTGTGCACAGGCATAATGGTCGTTTCCTAAGATTAGCGGTGTTAGAATTCGAGAGGTAGAGTCTAATGGATCAACCGCAGGGTAAATACCTAACTCGGCAATTTTTCGAGATAATACTGTTGTTGCATCTAAGTGAGCAAATGTAGTTGCGGGTGCTGGGTCTGTTAAATCGTCTGCGGGTACATAAACTGCTTGTACTGATGTAATTGATCCAGTTTTAGTTGAGGTAATACGCTCTTGCATCACGCCCATTTCAGTGGCAAGTGTAGGCTGGTATCCCACGGCAGATGGCATTCGACCTAAAAGAGCCGAAACCTCTGAACCCGCTTGCGTAAAACGGAATATGTTATCTACAAAGAAAAGCACGTCCTTACCCTGCCCATCACCCGCACCATCACGAAAATATTCTGCAATAGTAAGCCCTGATAATGCCACACGTGCACGAGCTCCTGGAGGCTCATTCATCTGTCCGAATACAAAGGTTGCCTTTGATTCTTTCATTATATTTTTATCAACTTTTGCTAAATCCCAGCCACCTTGCTCCATGGAGTGCATAAAATCATCACCATATTTAATGATTCCAGACTCTAACATTTCACGCAGTAAATCATTTCCTTCTCGAGTTCTCTCTCCCACCCCTGCAAATACTGAAAGACCACCATGACCTTTTGCAATATTGTTGATTAATTCTTGTATCAATACTGTTTTACCAACACCCGCACCACCAAATAAACCAATTTTACCCCCTTTTGCATAAGGTTCAATAAGGTCAATTACTTTAATTCCTGTAAACAACACTTCTGTTGCGGTAGAAAGATCTTCAAATTTAGGAGCGTTTCTGTGAATAGGTAAGCCGTTGCCTCCTGCTTTTGGTAAATCTCCAAGTCCGTCAATAGCATCTCCAATTACATTAAATAAACGACCAAAAACATCTGCCCCAATAGGCATTTGAATGGGTGCCCCTGTTGCAACAACTTCAACCCCTCTAGATAAACCGTCTGTTGAATCCATTGATATAGTTCTAACAGTATTTTCTCCAATGTGTGATTGTACTTCAAGAACTAAAAGGGTACCATCTTTTTTTGTTATTTCTAATGAATCATAGATTTTTGGAAGCTCTACTCCTTCTTGGTTAAAAACTACATCTACAACGGGTCCGATAATTTTTGAAACTTTTCCTATAACTTTAGACATTATTTATGTATTTATTGATAGCTATGTGTTGTTGAAAAACGGTTATATTTTTTCGGTTGCAAAGATAGTTTTTTTCAAAACAATTTTGCAATAGTTTTTTTTTATTTTTTAAGAATATGATTTGTTTGCTGAGATTTGATTTATAATATTCAAGTGATTGAAAGATTAGTGATTAAAAATACAAAGAACTTACCCTTAATAATGGTATAAGAAAAAGGTGTTTTGATTATATATTGATAAGATTTTGCAAAGAAGTATGTTTTATATAATTAGCATAGCATCACCATAGGAGTAGAACTTATATTTTTGTTCAATGGCTTGTTTATAAGCTTCTTTTAAAAGGTCGTGCCCACAAAAGGCTGATGCCATCATTAAAAGTGTAGATTTTGGTAGATGAAAATTAGTTATCATACAATTTGCAATTCCGAACTCGTAAGGGGGATATATAAATTTATTAGTCCAGCCGGTATAAGGGTTTAGTGTTTGCTGCGATGACACACAGCTTTCAACGGTTCGCATAGAAGTGGTACCCACACAGCAAATGCGTTTTTTGTTTGCTTTTGCATGATTCACAATATCACAGGCTTGTTGTGAAACAATAATCTCTTCAGAATCCATTTTGTGTTTTGACAAATCTTCTACTTCCACCGGATTAAAAGTTCCTAAGCCCACATGAAGGGTAACTTCGGCAAGGTTAATTCCTTTTATTTCTAGTCTTTTTAAAAGGTGTTTAGAAAAGTGCAACCCTGCCGTGGGAGCTGCTACGGCTCCTTCTTCTTTTGCATAAATAGTTTGATAACGTTCTGCATCTTCTGGAGTAACTTCTCTTGAAATATACTTAGGAATGGGAGTTTCTCCAAGCTCTGTGAGTTTGTTTCTAAACTCTTCATAAGAGCCATCAAATAAAAAACGAAGGGTTCTACCCCGAGAGGTGGTATTGTCAATTACTTCTGCTACTAGTGAGTCATCATCGCCAAAATAGAGCTTATTACCTATTCTTATTTTTCTTGCTGGATCTACTAATACATCCCACAAGCGTTGTTCAGCATTGAGTTCACGCAATAAAAAAACTTCTATACGAGCTCCTGTTTTTTCTTTGTTTCCGTATAATCGAGCTGGGAAAACCTTGGTATTGTTCAAAATTAAAACATCTCCCTCGTCAAAATAGTCAATAACATCTTTAAATAATTTGTGTTCAATCGTTTTGTTTTTTCTATTGATCACCATTAATCGTGATTCATCTCTGTTTTCTGCTGGATATTCTGATAATAATTCTTCTGGTAAATTAAAGGAAAAATGGGATAATTTCATATAAGCAATGGGTAATTAGTGGTTAATAGTCAATGAATTTACGTTCTAATTTTCTGGGTTGCAAATATACGATTATCAACTAGGCGTTGTCAAGTAAAAGAGAGTTTATTTTTATAATAACGAAGATTACCAAATGTTATATGGGTTACCCCAACAATTTAAAAGCGTATTTTGGGGTTATTAAGAACACCTCTAAAAACTTTATTATTTTTTTAGTGCATTGAAATTGTAAAACCACAAAAAAGATTTATCTTTGCGACTTTCGGGATGTAGCGCAGCCTGGTAGCGTACTAGCATGGGGTGCTAGGGGTCGCTGGTTCGAATCCAGTCATCCCGACTTTTTTATCTTTATACCTCAAATTAATCCTCATTTTCTAAGGCTTCGTTGTATTCTGGATACAAAAATTTATTGTAAGGAAACCTAGTAATATGAATTTCTCTAACTGCTTCATATACTTTTAATCTAAAATCTTCAAAGTTTATTTTATTTGTTGCTGATATAAACAAGGTGTTTTTTGCCCCTAACTGGTTCATCCATGTTTTTTTCCATTCTTCTAAAGAGAAGTGTTTAGACTCCCTCTCTGTAACTAAATCGTCCTCTGCTAAATATACAGGCTTGTAAGCGTCAATTTTGTTAAAAACCATAATAGTGGGTTTGTCATCACTTTTAATATCTTTTAATATTTGGTTTACAGATTCTATGTGATGTTCAAACTCGGGGTGTGAGATATCAACAACATGCAACAATAAATCTGACTCTCTCACTTCATCTAAAGTGCTTTTGAAAGAATCTACAAGTTGTGTGGGCAGTTTTCTAATAAAACCCACCGTATCAGAAAGTAAAAAAGGCAGGTTTTTAATTACTGTTTTTCTCACGGTGGTATCTAATGTGGCAAATAGTTTATTTTCTACAAATACATCACTTTTCCCCACGGCATTCATCAGGGTAGATTTTCCCACGTTTGTATATCCAATTAAAGAAACTCGCACCATGGCACCTCTATTGCTTCTTTGCGTTGCCATTTGTTTGTCAATTGCTTTGATTTTTTCTTTTAATAAAGCTATTCTATCTCTCACAATTCTACGGTCTGTTTCAATCTCTGTTTCACCTGGACCGCGCATCCCTATTCCGCCTCGTTGCCGCTCTAGGTGTGTCCACATGCCTGACAATCTGGGCAGTAAATAAATACACTGAGCTAGTTCAACCTGGGTGCGTGCATAAGAAGTTTCTGCTCTTTGGGCAAAAATGTCTAAAATTAAATTGGTTCTATCAAGCACCTTTACATCAAACATCTTAGTTATATTTTTTTGTTGTGAGGGAGTTAGTTCATCATCAAAAATTACAGTAGAAACCTTGTGCTCTTTTATAAAAGTAATCATTTCGTCTAATTTTCCTGTTCCCACAAAAGTCTTTGGATTTGGTTTATCCATCTTTTGTGAAAATCTTTTAACTACCTCTCCACCAGCTGTATAAACTAAAAATTCTAGTTCATCTAAATATTCTTTTAATTTTTCTTCATTCTGATTTTGCGTTACGATTCCTACAATTATCGTTTTTTCAAAATTTACATTTTCTTTTTCAATCATTTTTTCAAATATTCTTTGTGGTTACTTCCTTTTTTGAGGGGCTGTTATTAATTTATCACTTTTTTAAATTCCATTTTTAGGCTTTAACCCAAAATAAATTTATTTTACGTATTTTTAATTTTATTAAGTGTTCAATGATGTTTTTTGTAATTGTGCCTTTTGTGTCTGTTTGTTTTTGTAAAAAAGCTATTATACAAAGTTACCACAAAGTAGTTTTATAAAATAACAGAGAGCAAAAAAATTAGTTACAATAATATTTCTTACGCCCCCATATAGCTCTTGGGAAAAAAAGACAAATAGAAAATATGAACAAATTATTTAGACAATATATACCAAAAAGAAAACGATTAACAAACATAACACATTGAAAATAAATGAACCCAAACTAAAATCAACAACAGACCAAGAAAAAATCTAACCTTTGATAAACCAGTAAATATTTTTTATAATTTTATAAACCGCAAAATTGCATTTTCTGGTTGAATCTACCAAAATGAAAAATGCCTTGTTAGACGAGCAATACAGAGAATTGTTGCTCAAAGTTTAAAAGCGTTTGCCCTGGTTAATCTGTGTATCTTTACCAAAAAATCATTGTTAATGCTTTTATTAATTAAACACTATAGATATTAAAATAAATTCAGGTAAAATGTCACAAGATATAACTATTTTTATAACAGACAGGAGGGGTGTAAAGCACCAAATACTAGCTCCCACAGATATGAATATGAACATTATGGAGCTCATTCGTTCTTATGAATTAGAAGAAGAAGGCACTGTGGGAGTTTGTGGTGGGATGGCCATGTGTGCCTCGTGCCAATGCTATATCCTTAACAATGTTTTAAAAACAACTCGCAATGACGATGAAGAAGCTATGCTATCAGATGCTTATTTTGTTAAAGAAAATTCTAGATTAGGCTGTCAAATTCACGTTACAAAAGATTTGGAAGGTTTGGAAATTGAAATAGCTCCTGAGCAATAATTTTTTCTAAAAAGTAAGGTTGGAATAAACCACTAAAGACTACTAGGCTTCTTTGTGTGATAATAACTAAAATTATTAAGAGGTGGTCTTAAGAAATAGTTGCGTATTTGTGTCTAAATTTTCTTTTAAAAGTTAAAATACTTGTGAAAAAATGAGCATAAAAACAACCATTTATTTTGTTGGTATAATTTTAATTTTTTAAACTTAAAGTTATCTTTGTAACCGTTTTTTAAAAAGCTTAAATTCAAATAATTCATATTATTTAACCTTAGTTGTTTTTAAAAAATATAAAAAACTTTAAACACTTGATTAGATTAACACTCATGACAAAAGCTCTTGACAATATTATAGCGGTTATGGCTGTTCCATATAGTGTACTATTAGTGAAGTTTTACCAATAAAAAAACAAAAAGAATCAAATGAAAAATTTAGTAGAAGAACTACAATGGAGAGGTTTAGTACACAATATAATGCCAGGTACAGAAGAGCAGTTAATTTCAGAACCAACGACCGTTTATATTGGTTTTGACCCCACCTCAGATTCCTTGCACATTGGAAGTTTAGTACCTATAATTTTACTAAAACATTTACGTAATTTTGGTCATAAACCCATTGCCTTAGTTGGGGGTGCAACAGGTATGATAGGCGATCCGTCTGGAAAATCTGACGAGCGTAATTTGCTAGACGAAGCCACTTTAAATCATAATGTAAACGGAATTAAAAATGTATTATCGGCTTTTTTAGATTTTGATGCAACAGATGCTCAGGCTCCCATTTTAGTGAATAATTATGACTGGATGAAGGATTTTTCATTTATCAACTTTGCACGTGATGTGGGCAAACGCATAACCGTAAATTACATGATGGCAAAAGACTCTGTAAAAAAACGATTATCAGGTGATGCTGGTGAAGGCATGAGTTTTACAGAATTTACATATCAATTAATTCAAGGCTATGATTTTTATTATTTAAACAAAAAATACAACTGCCTGCTTCAAATGGGTGGAAGCGATCAGTGGGGCAACATAACAACTGGAACAGAACTGGTGCGACGCATGAATGCCGATAGCGAAGAAAAATCTAAAGCTTTTGCACTTACATGTCCATTGATTACAAAATCTGACGGTTCAAAATTTGGAAAATCTGAAGGAGGAAATGTATGGCTAACCGCTGATAAAACTTCTCCTTATAAATTTTATCAATTTTGGCTCAATACTACTGATGAAGACGCTGAAAAATACATCAAAATTTTTACTTTTTTAGACAAACAAACTATTGAAACTTTAATAATAGCTCATCATGAAGCCCCGCATCTGAGATTATTACAAAAACGATTAGCTGAAGAAGTGATGCTACTTGTGCATTCAAAAGATGATTTAGACCAAGCCATTTTTGCTTCGACTGCTTTTTTTAGCAAAGACATGACTGGTTTAAAAAGCCTGAGTGTAGAGGCACTTCAAGAGGTTTTTGAAGGTATTGCCATGGCAGAAGTGCCTTTATCAGAGTGTGAAAAAGGTTTAGATATGGTAACCTTACTCAATGAAAAAACAGGATTTTTATCGTCAAATGGCGAAGTAAGACGTGCCTTGAAAGAAAATTCCATATCTATTAATAAAGAAAAGGTTTCAGAAGAATTTATACTCAAAACACAAGACTTAATTAACAACACATTTGTATTAATACAAAGAGGGAAGAAAAATTATTTTGTGGTTAAGTTTGTTTAGCCTAAATTATTAAATAGTCCGAATAACTTTGCCTGAGAAAAGGCGAGGCAAATTTATTATAAACTGAAACAAGCTGAAAAGCAAGTTGATTATTTGCTGTTTTTTTAAGTTCATCAATTTTTAGGGCTGCTCTAAAAACTCTTTTTTATTACGAAATAGTCTTTAAAAAACTTTCTTCATTAACGAGTTTTTAGAAGTTTCTTTAATTAAATTGTGGCGGAGGTTTATGCCGCCATTTAGGGATTAAGTGTGAATACTCCATCATAAATAACTGTAATATTCTTAGTTATAATATTGTAAAAGGAACAGATAGAAATTACTCAAAAAACATTGTTTAGCAATTCCCTTTACAGCACTATTCATAAATCAAATACTTTTTTCTCAATTCTTTAAACTGTTCCAAGCCATTGTGCCATGTTTTTCTAATTTCTTTTTCGCTCATTCCACTTTCAATTTGTTCCCGAAGTTTTTTAGTTCCTGCTAGTTTAGTAAAAAAGTCATTAAAAAAAACCGTTTTATCTGTGGTGTTTTCATACGCTTTTAGTAACCATTTTAACTCCAATTTGTGCACGTTTCTATTTTCTGTTAAATCTTCACCATAACATACTTTTCCATTATGAACGGGATCTTTAGCCCCAAAATTTGGTTTTGGAATAAAGCTAAAATCAAACTCTTTTTCTGGTAAAAAAGGCGAACCATAAATTTGAAATTGCTTTTCTGTTCCTCTTCCCACACTTACATTAGTTCCTTCAAAAAAACATAAACTTGCATACAAATTAATTGACTGATCATTAGGTAAGTTTGGCGATGGTTTAACCGGTAAACTATATTTCATATCATGCGAATAGTTTAAACATGGAGCAATCTTTAATGGACACTGCAAACTGTCTTTTAACCATTTTTCACCATTTATCATTTTTGCATATTCGCCTATGGTCATTCCGTGCAAAACAGGTATTTGATGCATACCCACAAAACTGCTGTGCTCTTTTTCTAAAACAGGACCGTCTATTATACTACCATTTGGATTAGGTCTATCTAATATTAAAAGTAAGATGTTATTTTCTGCACATGCTTCCATTACATAATGTAATGATGATATATAAGTATAAAACCGTGCTCCCACATCTTGTAAATCAAAAATCAATACGTCAATACCTTCTAAATGTTCGGGTTTTGGTTTTTTATTGTTTCCATAAAGTGAAATAATGGGTACATTTGTTTTAGTGTCTTTACCGTCAATTATCGGTTCGCCAGCATCTGCAGTTCCTCTAAAACCGTGTTCTGGGGCATATATTTTTTGAATAGAAATATTTTGATTTATTAAAAAATCTACTAAACTTTCATATTCCTTTTCTGTATTATAATTAGAGTTTGCAACTGTATTTACTTTAGTTTTTTCAACAATCCCTGTTTGATTTGTAACAATTCCTATCCGTTTTTCTTTCAAAACAGGCATGTAACTCTCTATATTCTCAGCTCCGGTTTTAAAAATAGCATCTTTTACTGTATGAGATAAGGTTACTTGATCAGTGTGAGATTTAGTGTGCAAAATTCTCTTTTTGCTGCTGCCACAGGAAGTAAAAAGGAGCATTACACATAATGCAGTAACCCATTTATATAGTTTGTATGTCATGATTGTTTTTTTGTGTAAAATAATCTGATATTATCATTTTAAGTGTTAATCTATTTTTTTGAAGGGTTGATGGTTTTTGCGTGAAGGATGGTAGTGAAGCTCTTTTTTGTGCCTTTTTTTTGGCACAAAAAAAGCGAGAACGAACAGCCTGACCGTTATTCCTGAATTTGTTTTGTTTTTTCTGCAAAACAAATTCAGGAATGAGGGGCACGCCCAAATAATAATTTATGTGATTTGAGTTTCTGTAATTTTATATAATTTGTCTGAAAGGCGTATTCTAAAAGGAACGTTAAAGGTTATTTTGTCGCCAGGTTTTGCTGTTGTGGCTTGGTATCCGTTTACAAATATTTTATTGAGAATGAGTTGTTGATTGCCTGTTGTGGGTCCTGAGATGAGTATTTTGTCTCCGGTAGAAATTTCGTTTTTATCTATTTCAAAAAGAGCAATTTTTGCTTTTGTGTAATAATGTAGTGCTTTGCCAACACCTATTTTTTTTATTTTGGGTTTGATATGAATTTCATTAGTTGTGGCTAATGGTTTGCTTGGCAGCGAGTTTGTTTGTTTGAAAGTTAAATTATGAGATTTTCCTTTTCTAAAAACTTTGTTGCCCACTTGTTTTCCTTTTCTTAGTTTTATTTGTTCTGCAAGGGGGAGTTCGATAATTTCTTTGCACTCTGTTGAACAACAATTTTGCATAATCGTTTTACACTCGTTGCATTGAATAAATAATAAATGACAGCCGTCATTCAAGCAGTTTGTGTGGTCATCGCAGGGTTTTCCGCATTGATGACACTGAGCCACAATGTCGTTTGTAATGCGTTCGCCCAAACGGTTATCAAAGACAAAATTTTTGCCTATAAATTTACTTTCTAAATTTTCTTCTTTAATTTGTTTTGCATATTGAATGATGCCGCCTTCTAGTTGAAAAACATTTTTAAAACCTTGATGTTTGTAATAGGCACTTGCTTTTTCACAGCGAATGCCTCCTGTACAATACATGACTAGATTTTTTGTTTCTTTAAAATCTTTTAGTTGTTCATTGATTATGGGGAGGCTTTCTCTAAATGTCTCTACGTCTGGAGTTATAGCACCTTTAAAATGACCTACTTCACTTTCATAGTGGTTTCTAAAATCTACAACAATGGTGTTTGGGTCTTCTAGAATTTGATTAAACTCTCTAGCTTTTAAGTGTATTCCTTTATTGGTTACATCAAAAGTTGCATCGTTAAGACCATCGGCAACTATTTTATTTCTTACTTTAATGGTTAGTTTTAAAAATGAGTGATCATCTTGCTCTACTGCCTCGTTTAGCCTTATACCTCTCATGAAATCATAGTTGTTTAAGGTGTTTTTAAACTGTTCTAAGTTTTCTGTGGGTAAACTAAGCTGGGCATTAATGCCTTCATGTGCTACATATATTCTGCCTAAAACATCTAGTGAGTTCCAAGCTAAGAATAATTCGTCTCTAAATTTTTTTGGGTCGCTAATTTTAGCGTAGGCATAAAAAGAAAGCGTTAGGCGTTGTTTGCCAGCTTCGTCAATTAATTGAGCTCTTTCTTCTGCACTTAAGGTATTGTATAGTTGCATGCTATTTTTATTTAAGTTGCACATTTTTTTGTTTGCAGTATTTTAAACCCTAATTGGAAGGATTTACTGCACAAAGATATGAAATTATACCAATAACATTTGTAAAATAGTCCAATAGTTTATGGTATAATGCCGA
>DAINSR010000046.1:0-10983 GCA_036741255.1 Flavobacterium sp. | reverse complement strand
AGATTCAAAAAATATAGTTATTGATAGCTTGCTTTTAGAAGCACTTGATGAAGATGCTAATACAAACATTGATGTAAATGACACATTAACAAATGTTACTGCACCTTCTCAAATTTCAAATTCATCAGTGCAATATGCTACTGAGAATTTTGAAGACTATAAGGGCTATCAATATATTATTCCGTTTTATGAAAAATTACTGCAGCTAGAAACAACAAAATCAGGTAGTGTGCGTGTGGCTTATTTTGGAGATTCTATGAACGATGGCGACATGATAGTTCAAGATGTGCGAAGATTTTTTCAAGAACAGTTTGGTGGTCGTGGAGTTGGTTTTGTTAATATAACCTCTGAATCTGCGGCTTCAAGGGCAACAATACTTCACGAGTTTTCAAATAACTGGAAAACACAAACCTATTTGAAGACAAAAAAACCTATAAAGCCTTTTGGTGTCAATGGTTATGTTTTTTTTGCTAACGATACCTTACACCCAACTTGGGTGAAATTTGCCTCTAGTAAACATAAATTTTTATCCCAACTAGACAATCCCACTCTTTTTTATGGGAGCAGTTTTAACGATGATGCAACCATTTCATATTGCATTGGAAAAGATACGATTTATAAAAAAATTAATGGGAGCAATAGCCTTAACACCTTAAAACTAGCTGATCATTTAAAAAACTTAAAAGTTAATTTTATAAAAGCACAAAACATCCCAATTTATGGATTCAATTTTGATGATGGCAAAGGCATTCATGTAGATAATTTTTCAAACAGAGGCAATTCAGGGCTTCCAATATCTGTGTTTGATATAGACATGATGCAGGCTTTTCAGGCAAAACTTAATTATGATTTAGTCATTTTGCATTATGGAACTAATGTATTAAATTATGGCACTCATGATTATACATGGTATGAAAAGAAAATGCGAAAAGTAGTAGAACATATCAAGCGATGCTTTCCGGGGGTAGCTGTTTTAGTGGTTTCTACCGCAGATAAATCTACAAAATATGATTTAGAAATGAAAACAGACTCTGCAGTAGTACCCTTAGCCTTAGCTCAAAAAAAGTATGCTCTAAAATCACAGTCGGGATTTATAAATTTATACAAACTCATGGGTGGTAGTGGGTCTATGGTTCAATGGGTAGAGGGTACCCCCACAAAAGCTAATAAAGATTACACACATTTTAATTATGCGGGTTCAAAAGAAGTGGCCAAGTTAATTTTTGATGAAATAAACTCGGGCTATATCTTGTTTAAATCTTTGAGTAAAAAATCAGCAGTTTCAAATGGTAATAAAGATAACTTTTCTTCAAAAAATGATAGTTCAGATGATTAAACCATTGTTGTTATTATTATATTTTAGCTGTTTTTTTTGTTATTCACAAAACAAAGACACTCTCATTGTGATTCAAGATTCGGTAGTTGTTGATGAAGACTCTTTAGATATTGAAGCTTCTGTACACAAAATTACTAATGAAAAAGCCATTTACAAATCATTAGCAGCTTTACGAGATTTAGAAATGAAAAAGTCAAAAAAATGGCGTGTTTTGCATATAGGAGATTCTCACATTCAGGCAGATGTTTTAACGTCTTACATCAGACAAAATCTTCAAAACAAGTTTGGCAATGGTGGTTTAGGTTTTGCTTTTCCTTATAAAATGGCAAAAACAAACGGTGCTTCATATACTAAGTTTTCATCAAAAACTACTTTTGAAAGTTATAGAAACATCAAACCCTTAGACTCAATGCCCGTGGGACTTAGTGGGATTGCACTCTTTACTGATAAAAACGATTTTTTAATAGAGCTAAAAGTTCAAGATATTTATAAATTTAATACCATTAAGGTTGTTACTCCTCAAAATCAAAATTCAATCTGGATTTCATCAACATCTGATTTTTCTTTAGTGAAGGATTCAGCTCCTTTGTCTAATGAATTGCACAAAGAATCACCCAAAGTAAATATGGGATACACAACAAAAAAAATAAGCACCATAAAAATCCATAAAATTAAAAAAGGACAAGTTTTATCTACCATTGCAGATAAATATCATGTAACCGTATCCCAAATTAAAAAAGCTAATCATTTAAAATCAGATCACATTCAGTATGGGAACATATTAAAAATACCAACAATAGTGTATAAGAAAGTCCCCATTACTAATACCCAGTCTAAAACAATTGCAACTACCGTAATAGATACCATAGCTAAAGAAGTTGAAACAAAAAAGTATGTTCCTTTATCACAAACTACAAGTCCAGCGTCTCATGATTTTTATTCAGAGAAAGCTTTGAGTGAATTGTATTTGATTCCAAATGCGGAGTATAAAAAATTTGCACTAAACGGCATTGTGTTAGAAAATGACCAGCCTGGAGTGGTGTATAGTGCCATAGGAGTAAATGGTGCCAAGTGTTCTGATTTTAATAAGTATGAAGCGTTTTTTCATCAAATACAAGCATTAGAACCACAGTTAATTGTTATTTCTTTTGGCACAAATGAAAGTTTTGACAAATTAGAGAACGATATTTTTATAGAACAATTAAATGAATTAATTGAAACCATCCGACTGTTTAGTAATAATGTAGAAATTCTTGTTACTACACCACAACCCTCACAGTTTAACAGGCGAAATAAAAATCAATATGTAAGTCAATATGCGGAGAGTATTATTGATCAGGCGGCAATAAAAAATTATGCTGTTTGGGATATTTACAAAAGTTTAGGTGGTGCTTCAAGAGTAAATTCTAATTTTAAAAATGGCATTATAACAGCAGATAAAATCCATTATACCCACAAAGGTTATAAAAAACAAGCAGATGATTTTTTTGAAGCACTCATGCAATTATATGAATCTTACAAATCTACATATTAAAATTTGAACTCAATAGAAAACATAAATAATTGGATAATACAAAACATAGGTGTTCTAGATTTAGAAACAGCTAAGAGTTGGTTTGTTTATGACCCTACACGTCCCTTGCTTTTTAACAGTGCCTTGTTCTTAGGGTTTTTTATTGTTTTTTATATGGTTTATATAGCCACAAAAAGAACACATTTTTTTAGAATAAGCTATGTAGTGCTGTTTTCATTATTTTTCTATTATAAAAGTAGCGGTCTTTATTTTAGTTTATTATTATTTTCATCGGTTTTAGATTATTTTTTAGCAAAACTTATTTATGAAGAAGCCTTAAAAGGATATAGACGATTCTATCTTATGGTTAGTTTAGTCATTAATCTTGGATTATTGGCATATTTTAAATATACTAATTTTTTTATAGACAACCTCAATACTATTTTTGAACAAAATTTTGCATGGCATGATATAATTCTGCCCGTTGGAATTTCTTTTTATACCTTTCAAACCTTAAGTTATACCCTAGATGTTTATAGAAACGAGTTGAAACCCACAAATAGCTTTATTGATTTTCTTTTTTTTGTTTCATTTTTTCCACAATTAGTTGCCGGACCCATCGTTAGAGCTTCAGATTTTATTCCGCAAATTTATCAAGAATTAAAGCTGTCTGAAGAAGATTTTAATAAAGCGTTGTTTTTAATCATAGGCGGATTATTTAAAAAAGCGGTTATTTCAGATTATATTTCTATCAATTTTGTAGATCGTGTTTTTGATGCTCCTAACAGTTATACTGCTTTTGAAAATTTAATGGCATCTTATGGCTATGCTATTCAAATTTATTGTGATTTTTCAGGATATTCAGATATTGCTATTGGACTGGCACTCTTAATGGGTTTTTGGCTTCCGCCTAATTTTAGAACGCCTTATCAATCGAGTTCAATTACCGAGTTTTGGAGAAGGTGGCACATATCTCTCTCCACATGGCTTCGTGATTATTTGTATATAGCATTAGGGGGCAATAGAAAAGGTAATTTTAGAACCTATATTAATTTATTTTTAACGATGCTTTTGGGCGGATTGTGGCATGGTGCCAGTTGGAAATTTGTTTTTTGGGGAGTATTACATGGTTTAGCTCTTGTGGTGGAGAAGTTTTTTAAACAATATATAAAACTACCAAAAAATCTTTTTGTGCGATGTGTGCAGGTAATGCTAACGTTTCATTTTGTAGTTTTTGCATGGTTGTTTTTTAGAGCAAAAGATTTTACAACAGCTTTTCAAATTGCAGAAAACATAGGGCATTTAACTCTTGATTTTGAAAGTTGGAACACAATAATTCTGGGCTATAAAAATGTTTTTATAGTATTAAGTATTGGTTTTATTTGGCATTTTTTACCCTTAAAATTTATAGATAGTTTACAAGTTGTGTTTTATAAAATCCCATTAGTAATTAAGGCATTGATTTTTGGTTTCATTTTTTGGCTCATTTATGCCACAGCTTCTGCAGGTCCGCAACCGTTTATTTATTTTCAATTTTAATGTCATAAATAGCACCAATTGTATTTTTTGGTTAATTCTTTTTTGAGGTGCTATTTTTTTCTCTCCCTGTGCTCCATAAAAAACTTAAAAAAACTTTGTGCAATAGCTGTTTCACAATAAGTATAGAGGAAGACACAAAAGACACAATTGTAAAGCATACCATCAAAGCGGAAAAAGTTAATTACATTATTCCACTACACTTTGATTACTTGTTCAAGGCTTGTTCTAAATCAGCTATTAAATCGTCAATATCTTCAACCCCCACACTCAACCGCACTAAATCGTCAGTTATGCCTACTTCTAATCTTTTTTCTGCAGGTATAGAAGCGTGTGTCATTGATGCAGGATGATTAGCTAAAGATTCAACACCACCAAGAGATTCAGCAAGGGTAAAAACCTTTACTTTTTCTAAAAAAGAAGCTGCGTCTTTTAATTTGCCCGACTTAAAAGTGAAAGACACCATACCTCCAAAACCTCCAATCATTTGTTTTTTAGCTATTTCATGATTAGGATGACTAGGCAGTCCGGGATAGTAAACATCTTTAACCGCAATATGACGATTTAAAAAATCAACAACTTTTTCTGCATTTTCACAATGGCGTTGCACCCGAAGATGAAGGGTTTTAATCCCTCTCAAAATTAGATAACTATCCATGGGGCCAAGTGTTCCTCCTGTAGCAAATTGAGAAAAATGAAGCTTTTCACCCAGCTCCTTGTCATTAACAATTAAGGCTCCAGCTATTACGTCACTGTGCCCACCTAAATATTTAGTAGCAGAGTGCATTACAATATCTGCACCCAAATCTAAAGGTTTTTGCAAGTATGGGGTGGCAAAAGTGTTGTCCACCGCAAAAAGGATTTGGTGTTTTTTTGTAATTTTTGAAATGGCAGCAATATCGGCCAACTTCATCAGTGGATTTGTAGGTGTTTCAACCCAAACTAATTTTGTGTTTTTATTAATTATTGAGGTGAGCAAATCTAAATTTGTCATATCAATGAAATGAAATTTGATTCCAAAATCCTGATAAATCCTAGAAAACATTCTATACGTACCGCCATATAAATCGTCCATAGCTACAACCTCATCTCCAGGTTTTAATAATTTCATAACGGTGTCTGTTGCCGCCAGCCCAGATGAAAAAGCAAGACCTCTTGTGCCGTTTTCAATACTTGCCAGTGATTGTTCCAGTGCTGTTCTTGTGGGGTTTGCCGCTCTAGAATATTCATATTCCCCTATGGGTTTACCTGGACTTGTTTGTGCAAATGTTGAGGTAAGAAAAACAGGGGGCATTACACTCCCAGTTACTTCTTCGTGATGCTGACCACCGTGAATGGTTTTTGTATTGAATTTCATTTTTAACTATTTTATACAAAAATACTAATTTTAAAAATCAAAAGAGCTTATTTTTGCAGTGGAAATATTTTCAATAAACTTTAATTACTTATTAGATATTAAAAATGAAAATATTAGATTATATATTTTTATAAAAATTTACATTACACGTTAAAAAATTGAAATCAAAAAAACCTATTCTTTTAAATGAATAAATAACAATTAAAAAACACAAGCACAAATGAAAATAATTGTTCCAATGGCTGGTCGTGGTTCTCGTCTTCGTCCACACACATTAACTGTCCCTAAACCATTAATCCCTGTTGCTGGCAAACCCATAGTTCATCGTTTAGTAGAAGATATTGCGGGTATTTTAAATCAAAAAATAGACGAAGTAGCATTTATTATTCACGAAAGTTTTGGCACACAAGTGGAAAATGAACTATTAGAAATTGCAGAAAAGTTAGGTTCAAAAGGCACTATATATTATCAAAATGAAGCTCTAGGCACAGGTCATGCTATTATGTGTGCTAAAGATTCATTGAGTGGACCAGTAGTTATTGCTTATGCCGACACTTTAATTCGTGCAAATTTTGATTTAGATACCTCAGCCGACAGTGTCATTTGGGTAAAACAAGTTGATAAACCAGAAGCTTTTGGGGTGGTAAATTTAAATCAAAACGGAGAAATCACTGAACTGGTAGAAAAACCAAAAGAATTTATATCAGACCTTGCCGTTATTGGAATATATTATTTTAAAGATAGTACCGTCTTAAAAAATGAATTGCAATTTGTAATAGATAACAATATTGTTCATGGAGGCGAATATCAAATTAATGACGGAATCAAACAAATGATGGCAAAAGGCATGAAATTTGTTCCTGGAAAAGTTGATGAATGGATGGATTGTGGCAATAAAAATGTGACCGTAGAAACGAATAGTCGAATGCTAGGATTTTTACATAAAGACGGACACAATTTAGTTTCATTAAACATCAAAACAGAAAATGCAACTATTATCCCGCCGTGTTCCATTGCAGATGGTGTGGTGCTTATAAATGCCACTGTGGGGCCTAATGTATCACTCGGAAAAGGGTGTCATATCACAAACGCAACAATTACAAACAGTCTTATTCAAACACACGTTCATATTAAAAACGCTCATTTGGATAATGCCATGATAGGAAATCATGCTTCTTTTGATGGTAATTTTACAAATGTGAGTTTAGGAGATTATTCGGTTTTAGAATAATTTTTTTGTAGCTGCTTTTTTAAAATAAAGTCATAATTATATTTAAAATGTATTATAACCCCATCAATAAAATTATATTAATAACGCTATTTTTCATAACTATTAGTTGTGCAAATATCTCTTTTGCACAAGAAATACAAAATCCAGAAGATATAGCTGCGGTTAATGATGCCTTTGAAAATAACTTTTATGACGCTCTAACACAAAAAGCTTTAGAAAATCATGACAAAGCAGTTGTTTCATTACAAAAATGTTTAGAAACAGTAACTACTAATCCGGCAATTTACAACGAACTGGGTAAAAATTATTTGGCTTTAAAAAAATATGCAGAAGCTCAAAATGCTTTTCAAAAAGCAGTTGATTTAAACCCAAAAGAGCGTTGGTATTGGAATGGTTTATATGATGTTTTTTATGAAACAAAAGACTATAATAATGCCATTACAACTGTTCTAAGGTTAATTGATTTTAATCCTAATTTTCAAGATGATTTAGTTTCGCTTTATATGTACACACAACAAAAAGATAAGGCACTTGCACTGTTAAAAAAAATGGAGCAAACCACTAACTTGTCTGAAAAAATGGAGTTTTACAAACTACAGCTAGAAAAAACCCCCGAAGTAAATAAGCCTAAAAAACAAGATTTAGAAGAATCTATCAAAAAAAATCCTCTGGTAGAACAAAATTATATAGATTTAATTTATCAATATGCCGCCTCAAATAATGAAGAAAAAGCATTTGAAATAGCTAAATTATTAGCCGAAAACATACCCACATCGGACTGGGCACATGTAAGTTTGGCTAAATTTTATTTAAATAATAATGATGGAACAAATGCAGTAAACTCTGTTTTTAAAGTACTCGAAAGTTTAAAAATAGACATAAAAATTAAACATCGTGTTTTTAATGAATTTTTGCTATTTGCTGCCACCCACGAAACATTTATGGAACCGCTCAAAAAAGCATCAATAATACTAGAGCAAGATAAAACCATCAATGTAAATAGTGAAGTAGGCAAATTTTTTTTAAAAAAGCAAAGAACCAATGAAGCTCTATATTTTTTTGAAAAAAGCTGGAAACAAAAGCCAGAAGATTTTGAAAGTTTTGAATTTTTAATGCAATTACTCGCTCAAAAGAAAGATTTTGAAAAAACAATCCTTTTTGCACAAGAACAACTAGAGCTTTATCCCACACAAGCAAATTTATATTATTACCTTGGTAATGCGTTTTTAAATTTAAACAAAACGAACGAAGCTATTTTAAAGCTAGAAGAAGGACTTGATTATGTTATTGAAAATCCTGATTTAGAAAAACAATTTTGCAGAGTACTAATAGAGGCATTTGAAAAAACAGGAAACACAAAAAAAAGAGATTATTACATTGAAAAACAAAGAAAACTAAAAAATTGATATGCTATTTTTAAAAAATTGGGACATAAGTAAAAAACACCCTTCTATAAAATCAATTGCTTTAGCAGTCTTTTTAGTGCTGTTTATCTCGTCTTGCAAAACAACTAAACAAGCAGTTACGGTGGCTAATAATACAAATAATAGCAAATCTGTAAATGAAATTATAAAAGGTCATCAAGATAATTTTAAAGATTTTTTAACCTTAAACATCAAAGCATCTATAAAATATGAAGATGTTAAAAACAAACAAAATGTAAACGCCGATATCCGAATTAAAAAAGATGAAATTATTTGGATTAACGTTAAAGTTTTTGGCATTTCTGTGGCAAAAGCATACATCACTCCCACAAAAGTGAGCTATTATGAAATAATAAATGCCACTTATTTTGATGGTGATTATGCACTAATTAGCAACTGGCTGGGTACTAATCTTGATTTTCAAAAAATACAAAATTTACTTCTCGGAAAAGCAATGGGCGACATTAATTCTGAAAAATTTATGATTTCATTTATAGATAACTTATGCCTAGTTTCAGAAAAAAACATAGAAGCCATCAGCAAACAATATACATTTGACAACACAAGTTTTTTATTAAAACAAACAGTAATTAACCAGATCGCAAAAAATAGAACACTAGATATAAAATATTTATCTCATGAGTTATTTGAAAACCAATATTTCCCTAAAAATATGAGCATAAAAGCCATTCAAGAGAAACAAATTTCAATAGACATTACTTATAACAAAATAGAATTAAACCAAACAGCCCCATTTCCGTTTTCTATTCCTAGCGGATATGAACAAATAGAAATTAAAAATAAATTGCAGTAATTATACGTTTATAAAAAAAGAACTTTAATTTTCTAGCAACATATAATTTAAAAACACTTAAAAACCGTCATCAACTATAAGCTAAATCCGTTAGCAAATATTACAAAAAAACAAACTGTATTTACTTATGAAATCGCCATTAATAACAACTTTATTACAAACAATTGAAAATACTTTGCCAACTGGGGCAAAGCTCTCATATCCTCGAACGCCGATGAAGAATTGTAAAAATTTTGAAGTAAACACTAATAAACATAAGGAAATTCCATTAGCCTAAGGACAGACAAGCATATCGCACAAAAAACAAACACACATGAAATTAAAAATCAGCATACTAATTCTATTTTTATTTAGCACTTTCATTTTTGCCCAACCGTCAAAACAACAAGAGTTAGAAGAAAAAAAAGAAAAAATAATCAATGCGTTGCGGCAGTTTAAAGGGCTGCTTAATATTGAAAAAAAGAAAGAAAAATCGGTATTAATTGAAATTGAAGAAAAAAATTCTCGCATTAGAATGAGTCAAAGTTTAATTAATACAAATGAAAGTCAGGTAAAATATATTTCAAATGACATTTATAAAAATCAAAGTCTTATAAACACACTTTCAAAAGAATTAGAAGTATTAAAAAATGACTATGCCAGCATGATAGTAAAAGCATACAAAAGTCGATCACAACAAAGCAGAGTTATGTTTGTACTATCGTCACAAGATTTCTATCAGGCATATAAACGCATTCAATATATGAAACAGTATGCAGGATTTAGAAAAACTCAAGCAGAAGAAATTAAATTAAAACAAGAAAAACTTAACGAAGCAATAGCCACATTACAATCTAAAAAAGTTAAAAAGGAGCAAGTAATTTCTGAAACCGCAAAAGAAAAAGAAGCCCTTGAAAAAGAAAAACAAGAGAAAATTAAACTGGTTAAAATAATTCAAAAAGATAAAAAGAAATACCTTGTAGAAATTGAAAAAAAAGAAAGAGAAAAAAAAGAAATCGATCGTCAAATTAAAAGAACAATAGCCATTGCCATTGCAGAGGCAAACAAACGAGAAGCAAATAAAGTACGCTTAGCATCAAAAAAAGACAACACAGAGCCATCAAAAACGATAACATCAACCACTAAGACAGTAGGCCTTAATACCAGTAACACCTCAAAGTTTATATTAAACGCCGATGGAAAAGTGGACTCTGATAATTTTAAAGCAAACAAAGGAAAACTTCCCTTGCCCGTGGAAAGAGGATATATTTCATTACCTTATGGAGACCAGCCACACCCTATTCACAAAAATCTTACTACACACAATAGTGGCGTAGAAATTACAACCCAGCCAGGAGCTTATGCACGAGCTGTTTTTGCTGGCGAAGTAATACAAGTGCAATCAATATATGCAAATAATTATGCCGTTTATATAAGACACGGTGATTATATTACCCTTTATATGAACATAGAATCACTAAATGTGGGAGTGGGCGACAAAGTGTCTATAAAACAACGATTAGGTAAAATTCACACAAATTCTGATGGTAGAACTACAATGAAATTTATCGTAACACAAAATACAACCACACTAAATCCGTCTAGTTGGCTAAGTTTATAAAGTCAGCCTTTTTGTTTTTTACAATTAATACACTAAAAAATACAATAGTGTTCTACCTCAAAATAATCTTTCTAAAAGCTCTTAATAACTACTGAACTATACTAACCCAAGTCTGCAAACAAACAAAGCAATAAATAGTCCACATAGTTAAGATTTATAAAAATCTATTTTT
>DAINSR010000045.1:0-11046 GCA_036741255.1 Flavobacterium sp. | reverse complement strand
ATGCCCAACTACAAAGCCATGAGTACCTCCAGAAAATCTTCCGTCTGTTATCAGTGCTACACTTTTTCCAAGTCCAGCTCCAATAATTGCTGATGTAGGTTTTAGCATTTCGGGCATTCCTGGTCCTCCTTTGGGCCCCACATATCTAATGACAACAACATCACCTGCCTTAATTTTTTTATCTTCAATCCCTTTTATCAGTTCTTTTTCGCCATCAAAAACCTTTGCTGGGCCCGAAAACTTTTCGCCTTCTTTGCCCGTAATTTTTGCTACAGATCCTTTAGTTGCTAAATTGCCATATAAAATTTGGATATGACCTGTTTTTTTAATAGGTTGCTCTATGGGTTTTATAATGTTTTGCGTTTGAAAATCAATATCTACTATATTCTTTAAATTTTCTTCTATTGTTTTTCCAGTAACCGTTAAACAGTCGCCGTGTAATAATCCTTTTGAAAGTAAGTATTTTAAAACCATTGGAACGCCTCCTTTTTCGTGTAGGTTTTGCATCAAGTAATTTCCGCCTGGTTTAAAATCGGCTATTAATGGTGTTTTGTCGCTTATTCTTTGAAAATCGTTTGGAGTAATTTTTACCCCCACACTTTTTGCCATGGCTATAATGTGCAACACAGCATTTGTACTTCCGCCTAGAGCAATAAGTGTTGTTATAGCATTTTCAAAGGCTCTAAACGTCATAATGTCTTTTGGACAAATATTTTTTTCTAAAAGTAGCTTAATGTAATGAGCAACTTGCTTGCATTCGTCAATTTTTTCATTTGAAATTGCTGGATTTGAGCTTGAATAAGGTAAACTCATTCCTAAGGCTTCTATTGCAATAGCCATTGTATTTGCTGTGTACATTCCACCACAAGCCCCAGCACCAGGACAAGAATTTTTAATAATTCCTTTAAAATCTTCTTCAGATATTGTTCCTGCAATTTTTTCACCAAGGGCTTCAAATGCAGAAACTATATTCAAATCCTTTCCTTGATATTTTCCTGGAGCAATTGTACCTCCATAAACCATTATAGAGGGTCTGTTTAATCGTCCCATCGCTATAATAGAACCGGGCATGTTTTTATCACAACCGGGTAT
Source organism: Flavobacterium sp. (assembly GCA_036741255.1). GTDB lineage: Bacteria > Bacteroidota > Bacteroidia > Flavobacteriales > Flavobacteriaceae > Flavobacterium. The sequence continues at coordinate 9,954 of DAINSR010000045.1, read as the reverse complement.
GGCAATAACGGCATCATAATAATGTCCATCTACAACACTTTCAATACTGTCTGCAATAATTTCTCTACTTACTAGCGAGTAACGCATTCCGTCTGTTCCGTTTGTTATTCCGTCACTAATACCAATTGTGTTAAAAATTAGACCCACCATGTCTGATTGATTGATTTCACTTTTTATTAATGATGCTAAATGATTCAGGTGCATATTACAAGTGTTTCCGTCATATCCCATGGAGGCAATACCTATAAAAGGCTGTGAAAGTTGGGTTTCATCAAGTCCAATTCCGTATAACATTGCTTGTGATGCTGGTTGAGTAGGGTCTTGAGTTATAGATTTACTAAATTTGTTTAATTCCATGATAGTTTTTAAGATATATGTTGTATTAAAATACTGGATTTAAAAATACAAAAGCGTGGACTCTTTTATGATGTAGATTTGTTTTTGAGTTCATAGCTTTTAAAATATTAGGTAAAGTTATAATTTTTTTGTTAATTTAAAAGTTTGGCTGTTTTTTTAAATCTAATATTTTTATTTTAAATAACGTTTTTTAAAAAAAAACCTCCTAATCAGGAGGTTTATAATTTATAAAGTAAAACTATCACCCTTATATTATCAAAATGAAACAATAATGCAGATAACAATTTACTTTTAATATTCAACTTTTATGATACAAAAATAAAAAAATCTTATAAAAAATCAAATACCATATAAAATTATTTATTTTAACCCAAAATACGCATTAGACTTCGCAATGAAAACTAAAAATACAATAAAAATAAGTACTCACGGACTTTTTTAAATTTTGGAATATAATAATATTTTAACATTTTAAAAAGAAGTAAGTGCTTATTTTTGAAGTAGTTTATTCTTTAAAATCAGTCATATCTACGTAATATTTGCTTCAAAAGAACCATTCCGCCCAAAGGTGTAATCTTTTTGTTTGTAAAGGATACATCGAATTTCGTACTGCTGATTTTTCTAACGCTACATATAAGGTTTTCTATGCTTAAATTTAGTGTTTTTTTCTAATGTGTATTCTAGGTTTAATAAAATAGCTGCTTCTTTAGCAAAATAAGTAGAAATCAAACTTGCACCAGCGCGCTTAATACACATTAGTTGCTCCATCATAATTTTATCGTGGTCTAACCAACCCCTTTCTGAAGCTGCTTTAATCATAGCATATTCTCCTGAAACATGAAAAACCGTTACTGGAACATTCACTGCATTTTTCACTTCACGAACAATATCCAAATAGGCAATTCCGGGTTTTACCATGATCATATCGGCTCCTTCTTCTACGTCCCAAAGTGCTTCTTTAACCGCTTCAATTCGATTGGCATAATCCATTTGATAAGTTTTTTTATCTTTCGGAACTTCAACATCAGCAACTTTTGGTGCACTGTCCAAAGCATCACGAAACGGACCATAAAAAGCAGAAGCATATTTAGCCGAATAGCTCATGATTCCCACATTATGAAATCCAGCGGCATCTAAGCCTTGACGCAAACGTAACACACGACCATCCATCATATCACTTGGGGCTACAAAATCGGCACCCGCTCTTGCATGAGAAACCGCCATTTTAACTAAAGCATCGTTGGTTACATCGTTTGCTACATCGCTTTTTTCAATAATTCCATCGTGACCATAAATTGAATAGGGATCTAAAGCCACATCGGGCATTATAATCATTTCTGGGCAAGCCGCTTTTATAGCACGAATGGCTCTTTGCATCAAACCATTATCGTTCCAAGCTTCACTTCCGGTGTTGTCTTTTAAATCATCGTTCACTTTTACATAAATGTTTACGGCACGAATTCCTAAAGCGAATAATTCTTTCACCTCTTCCACCGTTAAATCTAATGTATGACGGAAAATTCCAGGCATAGAAGGAATTTCAACTTTAGTATTTTCCCCTTCCATGATAAACATTGGAAACATGAAATCAGCTGGACTCAAACTGGTTTCACGTACTAAACTTCTAATGGATTCGTTAGTCCTTAAGCGACGACCTCTGTGTAATGGAAACATAATAATTGATATTTTATAATTGACAATAGATAATTAAATCCAGTCAATTGGTTTTGCTAATATTTTCAATAATTTTTCTTCTTCTGAACCAACTTCGGGTTTATGATCGTAAATCCACTGAACATGCGGTGGCAAACTCATCAAAATACTTTCGATTCTTCCATTGGTTTTTAGTCCGAAAAGTGTGCCTTTATCGTGAACTAGATTGAATTCCACATAACGTCCACGGCGAATTTCTTGCCAGATTCTTTGTGCATCAGTATAAGGTAAGTCTTTTCTTTTCTCTACAATGGGCAAATAGGCTTGCAAAAATGAATTCCCAACTTCAGTTACAAAATTGTACCAATCTTCCATTTTCATAGTTTCCGTTTCTTTCAAATAATCGAAAAACAAACCGCCAATTCCTCTTGCTTCATCTCGATGTGCATTCCAAAAGTACTCATCACATTTCTTTTTATAATTTGGATAAAATTCTGAATTATGTTTGTCGCAAGCAATCTTACAAATTTGATGAAAATGTTTGGCATCTTCTTCAAACAAATAATAAGGTGTTAAATCTTGTCCGCCACCAAACCATTGGTTGATGACATTACCGTTTTCATCATACATTTCAAAATAGCGCCAATTGGCATGAACTGTTGGCACCATTGGACTTTTTGGATGAATGACCAAACTCAATCCGCAAGCGAAGAAATCGGATTCTCCAACACCAAACATTTTTTGCATGGTATCTGGTAATTTTCCATGAACGGCTGAAATGTTTACGCCACCTTTTTCAAAAACAGTTCCGTTTTCAATAACACGTGTGCGACCACCACCACCTTCGGGTCTGTCCCATAAATCCTCGCGAAATTTGGCACTGCCATCCATCACCTCTAATCCTTTACAGATTTGATCTTGAAGGTTTTGTATATAAGTATAGAATTTATCTTTCATTAGTCTAATGCTTTTTTGTTACTCAAATAATCATTTGCATTTAATTTATTGGCTATCTTTTTACCTGTTTTCTTTTCAATTTTTTTATGAGTATTTCCTGCAATGGAACCACCTTTTTGGCTTTTTTTTATTTTCTGAAAAGGTTCTGAGTTTCTTTTCTTTGTTAGTTCCTGTTGTTGTGGCTTCTGCTAATATGCTAAAACCAGTTCCAAATTACTAGTATTATTGCAAATATTTTGTTTTTCAATCCTTTATAATTCTTATATTCTTTAACCAACAATCCGCTCCAAGCTTTAGTAATTTCATCAGCTAAAATAACAAACTCTTGTTCTTTCTTCATGCCACGCTTCTCGCATTCATCTGTTAAATCTTTTCGGACTTCGATGCTTTTTAATCGTTAGTTTACCCATTCTTTTGAATATCCTTTTTCATTCACTACCTTTTATACTCTTTCACGGCTTCCACAAAAGCCTTTGCATGATCCACGGGAATATTTGGTAAAATTCCGTGCCCTAAGTTTACAATGTATTTATCTTTTCCAAATTCGTCAATCATTTCATGCACCATTTTTTTGATGGTTGGGATGGGAGACAACAAACGGCTTGGGTCAAAATTTCCTTGCAAGGTAATATTTCCACCAGTTAAATAACGTGCATTTCTTGGTGAACACGTCCAATCCACTCCTAAAGCAGAAGCTTTTGATTTTGCCATTTCATTTAAGGCAAACCAACATCCTTTTCCAAACACAATAACCTCAGTTTCTTTGGCTAAAGCTTCTACAATTTGATTGATGTATTGCCATGAAAATTCTTGATAATCAACAGGTGAAAGCATGCCACCCCAAGAATCAAAAATTTGAATGGCATTACAACCTGCTTTTACTTTTTCTTTTAAATATAAAATGGTAGTATCAGTAATTTTTTGTAATAATAAATGAGCCGCAACTGGATTTGAAAAACAAAACCCTTTGGCGGTATCAAAACTTTTAGAACCTTTTCCTTCTACCGCATAACAAAAAATTGTCCATGGAGAACCCGCAAAACCAATTAATGGCACTTCATCTTTCAGCATTTCCTTGGTTAATTTTATTGCATCCATCACGTAGCCCAACGTTTCATGAATATTAGGAATAAAAACCTGATTTACTTGTTCCATGGTGCGAATTGGATTTGGAATTATTGGTCCTAAATTATCTTTCAATTCCACTTTAATCCCCATAGCTTTAGGAACAACTAAAATATCCGAAAATAAAATAGCAGCATCTGGTTTTACAATTCTAATGGGTTGAACCGTAATTTCAGCTGCTAATTCTGGAGTTTCGCAACGGGTAAAAAAATCATATTTATCGCGTAAAGCTCTGAATTCTGGTAAATATCTTCCAGCTTGACGCATCATCCAAACTGGCGGACGCTCCACAATTTCTCCTTTTAGGGCTCTTAAAAATAAATCGTTTTTTATCATGGTTTATGCTTTTTATTTTTGGGGTTAAATCTTTTTTAGTTGAAATTATTTATAATGGCTTACACATTGAATAATTACGTTTTCAACTGTAGGCTGGTCTGCTAGAATTATTTTATCAGTTATTTCTTGCAATGCCTCTGCCGTAGTTGTTCCAATGCAAAAGCAAGTTTCTCTGCTAATTTTATTATGTTTTAAATAACTTTCAACGCCTGATGGACTGAAAAATAAAATTCCGTTAAAACTGCCTTGTATTTTGTGTGGAGTTATCAAAGTATCATAAATCTCCATTTCATTAAAGTCAACCGAGGCATTTTGTAATGCATGAGGCAGGGTATCTCGTCTTAAATTTCCGCTAAAGAAGGTAAACTTTTCTTTTCCATAAAGCAAGGTAATAATTTTAGCTAAATCAGCTGCATAGTCCGTATAAGCTATCACATTAAATCCACTAGATTCTAATAATTCTTTTGTTTTTATTCCTACACAAAAAACATTTTTTTGTTTAAGCCAAGCAGCATGTTCGGTAAAATTAGAGTTGCTCATGAGACTCAAAACCGAATGCTGACTTGTAAAAATTAAATTCTGATTGATTTTATAAAAGGCAATCTCTTTTTGTTGAATAGCAATAAAATCAGCTTCTACCACCGAAAAACCTGCATCAAGCAAAATTTGTTTCTGGTTAATTTGTAGTTTTTTTGTAGATAATATTGTAATCAAGCCCTAAAGATTAATTTCATTTTCAACCTGCCCTTCACAATAGTAAGATATATCTTTATTGTTTCCAAAAACTACTAAAATGTCATCTTCCTTTAAAACTGTTTCTGGTGTGGGTCTGCCAATAGTTTCTTTTATAATTGATTTTTTTCCTATTAAATTTCTTTTTTCTTTTTTTCTAATAATGGTAATAAGTGTCAAATGATATTTATCTATATCGTCTAATTCTGCAAGTGTTTTCCCATTAAATTCTGGTTTAGATTTTACCTCAGATATAGTAAAATTATCGTCTAGTTGATAGTTTTCTAAAGTAGATTTAAAATTAATTTGTTTAGTTAGTCTATCTGCAGAATCTTGTTCTGGATGAATAATACTTTGTATTCCCATGGCTTCTAAAACAGTATCATGAATGGGAGATAAAGCACGAGAAATAATTTTTACATTAGATATTTTTTTAATGATTGCCGTGGTAATAATTGCAGCCCCTTCATTCTCACCAATAGCAACCACCACTTTGTCTGCATCTTTTAATGGTACTGCCTCATAAGCAAGCTCATTAGTAGAATCCATACAAATGGCATGAGAAATTTTATCTTTTACAAGATTTACTTTTTCCATATTTCTGTCAATAGCAATAACTTCATTACCTGTTTCAGTAAGCGATATGGATAATGACATTCCAAAATTTCCAAGTCCAAATACAATAATTTTCATCTTTTTTAATTTTTTTATTGAAAGATGGAACACCCATAATCAACTCTCTGTTTGTTAAAAACTTTTGTCATGGGCGTTTCATCTCATTATTTTTTTAAATCTTTATTTTGCATTGATTTAAAAGTAGTTTTAATTTATTAATAAATTTTCTTTTGGATACTCATAAAACTGATGGTTTAGCTGTCTGAGTATGCCTACCATTAAATTGAGCATTCCTATTCTACCAATAAACATGGTTGCTATAATTACATATTTGCCAGGTTCTGTGAGTGTAGGGCTATAATTTAATGATAATCCAACCGTACTAAATGCCGAAAAGCACTCAAAAACAATTGTTATAAGTGGGGTTTCTTTAGGTTCAAATATGAGTAGAGCCATAATAGCAATACCTATAACGATTAACGAAATACATAAAATGGCAAATGCTCTAGAGGTTGATTCACTGGTTACTCTTCTGCCAAAAATTTGAATTCTACTTTTCCCTGTAGCTACTGCAAATATATTTAAAGTTGCTATTGCAAAGGTACTTGTTTTAATACCCCCCGCAGTAGAAGCAGGAGAACCCCCTATCCACATTAAAAAAATAATAAACAACAATGAGGGGACACCCATTTTTGCAAAATCTACAGTATTAAAACCAGCTGTTCTAGGCGTTACAGAGTTAAAAGCAGCATTTGTTATTTTGCCAAAAAGTGTAGGATGCTCTAGCATAGTATTATTATATTCTGAAATAAACAAAAACACAAAACCCGAACCTATTAATATAATAGTAGTATAAACTACTATTCTGGTATTTAATGTAATAATTCTAACTTGTTTGTGAATTCGTTTTTTATCAAAAAACTCAAGAACATACATTTTTAAGTACTGATAAAAATTAAAAACAATGTTGTGTCCTAAGCCCCCAAAAATTATCAACACAATAATAATCCATTGAAAAAAGTAATGAAAACGTATGCTTTCGTCAAATAATCCAGCCGAAAAAATGGAGAATCCCGCATTACAAAATGCAGAAATAGAATGAAAAATTGAAAAGAAAAATTTATTTGTAACACTATAAGTATCTAAAATTGAAAAATAAATAAATAATGCTCCCAGCAATTCTACGGCTAATGTAAAAATAACCACATTAAGCGCTGCTCTAAACACATCTTTTAAGCCTTCTGTTGCAATAAAATCTTTTGTATTTAATCCTTCTTTAAAAGAGGAACTTCCTCTAAAGAAAAAAGCAAAAAAAGATGTAAAAGTTAAAATTCCTATTCCCCCCAGCTGAATTAAAACTAATATAATGGATTGTCCTACTAATGTAAAATCTTTTGCAGTATCAACCACCGTTAAACCTGTTACACAAACGGCACTTGTAGATGTAAAAATAGCGTTTGTAAATGTAATACCTTTTGTGGTAGCACTAGGGAGCATTAATAAAAAAGCTCCTGATAGCACTAAAATTAAAAAACTACCCACAAAGACAATAGCCGGATTAAAATAAATATCATAAATATGACGCACTAATACCAGGAGTCTTAATAAGAAATAAAATATAAGTCCGCCTTCTAAAATAGACTTAATTTTCTGTAATATATAATCAAAACTAAAATCTAAATTTAAAAGAGCAACAACAAATGCTGCTAAAAGCATTAATGTTAGTAATATTATATTTGCTAAGGCTACGTTTTTATTTTTTTTGAATTTGTACTTTAAAAACTTAAACACATTAAAGCCGAGCAATGCAATTGATAAAATTATTAGACCTATTACATGTGGAGAATTATAATTTTCTTTAAAATCATAACCAAAATCAAAGACAATAAACATTAACACAATAATGTCAAAAAATCGGTATATATAATTGAGTAATGATTCTTTTTCCATTTAATAGGTTTTTAAAGCTTTTTTAAAATAAAATTTAATGGGTTAACAAATAAGTTATTGTGGGTTGAGGTGTTGTTTCATTTTCTTCATCAATAATTTTGCCCCATCATTTAAAAGTTCTATGGCACAGGCTTGTCCAAAATTCAAATAATTGTCCAAATTACAAGTTTTTTCTATAGAATATTTTTCTTTTCCGTTTAAAGAAAATAAGGCACCGCAAAAGTTAATTTGCCGATTATTTATAGTTGCTAAAGCGCCTATTGGAGCCGTGCAACCTCCTTCTAGTGTTTTTAAAAATTGTCTTTCAATATGAGTGCAAATTTCTGTTTCTTTGTGGTTAAGTTGAGAAACAGCTTGTGTGGCATAAAGGTCATTTTCCTTTGCAACTACAACCATTGTTCCTTGTGCAGGTGCAGGTATCATCCAGTCAAGATTTAAATATGTATCTGGTTTTAAATCAATTCTTTCTAAACCTGCTGCTGCAAAAATAGCTCCGTTCCAATTGCTATTTTTTAATTTCTGCATTCGGGTATTTACATTTCCACGCAAATCTTCTACTTGATGCATTGGATAGCGATGCAGCCATTGGGCTTTTCTTCTCAAACTTCCAGTAGCAATAATTCCATTAGAATTTAAAAAGTCTATATTTTCTTTATACACTAAAACATCTAAAGTACTAGCTCTTTCTAACACTGCAGCCTGAATAATCCCATTAGGTAATGAAGTGGGAACATCTTTCATGGAGTGTACTACAATATCCACTTGGTTATTAAGCATGGCAATATCTAGTGTTTTAGTAAAAATTCCGGTTATGCCCAGCTCATATAAGGGTTTATTTAAAATAATATCCCCATCAGATTTTACGGCAACGATTTTGGTTTTGTATCCTAATGATTGGAGTTTTTTTTCAACAGTGTGTGCTTGCCACAGAGCTAATTCGCTGTCTCGGGTTCCTATTCGTATAATTTTATGAGCCATTCTTACCTGTTTAGACCCTACCGTTAACTTGTTAATATTGATAATTTAATCACTTTTAATATTTAAATCAATATTTAGTGTTTAAAATTATTTTGAGTTTTTTAATAAATCTTGCTCTATGATTCTTTGATTAATAATATCCAAGTATTGTTGTGTTTTAGAATTTCCAGATAATGTAAAGGCATCTGTTAGCCATTTTTTACAAAGCTCTAAATCCCCTTTTATTTCATAACAATAACCTAAATTGTGAGCAATATTAGCTTTTTCAGATATTTTAGATTCGTTTTTAAAAGCATTTTCTAATGTTAGAATGGCATTGTCATAATCTTGAGCAATTATTTGTCGTTCTGCTCTCACAGTGGGTTGAGTTTTACCTTTCATGATTACTCTGTCTTCCCAAGTTCTATAAGAAACAAATCGTTGTCCTATAAATTTTCCTAATTCATTGCTCACATACTTCATTGCATCTGTTCCAATAGCTAGTTTTCCTATTAATTGTGCTTTATTTACAGCCGTTTCTCCATAAATTTTACCATAAGAAAAACTATTTTCATAGAATAAGCTTTGTGTTTTAGGTAAATATATTCTAATACCCACTTTTGCACTGGCATATCCTTGAAATAAAATAGTACCAACGTTGTTAGCATTAGAAATATCTCTAATAGTGAAATTAGAATCAAAATATTCTAAAACGAGTAATGCATCAGCATTATGTTCTAAGGCTATTTGTTCCACTTGGCTTTTGTTTAAAGTAGATCCAAAGCCTGTAGAAGTCATATTTTCACTTTTTAATCTTTGAGTGTGTTTTGTAATTTGTATTTCAGAATTTTTTAAAAACGGGTTTGCTAATCCTGTAATACATTCTTGAGCTAATATATTATCTATCCCTATCATTTCGCCTGTTAAAACACCTTCTATGGCTGTTAAAAAATTGCCCTGTGTTTTATCTACAATTACCAATCTTTTTACGTCTGAGGGCAGTTGCACTAAAGTGGGTTTTGGAACTAAAACTTCCATTTCTCTCACAGAACTGCAAGAAAGAAATGTTGTTATAACTAAACTAACAATTAATTTTTTCATGATTTTAATGTAAATTATTCCTTATTCCTTTTCGTTGTTGCAGTTTTCTATTAGTATTTTGATGCTAGGTTAAATTAATGTTTTAATAGCTTAATGATTTAGTCAAATATTTTCATTTTGTATTTGAAAAATTTTCTCAATCCATTCAATGCTCTCGTCTACAACAGTGTC
>DAINSR010000044.1:0-11121 GCA_036741255.1 Flavobacterium sp. | reverse complement strand
GTAGATTATCATGTTTTTGAAGCTTTAGATTTATCAGTATTAAATCCATCAATTATTATTTTAGAATATAACAGTGTTTTTGGTTCAGAAAGAGCAATAACAGTTCCGTATGACAAAAGCTTTATTAGAAATAACAAACATTTTAGTAACTTGTATTGTCGAGCTTCACTAAAAGCCTTAACATTACTAGCAAATAAAAAAGGTTATAGTTTAATTGAAAGTAACTCCGCGGGTAATAATGCTTTTTTTGTTAGGAATGACTTATTAACCAGTAAAATAGTTGCAAAAGAAGTTTGTGATGTTTATGTTCAAAGTAAGTTTAGAGAATCAAGAAATATAAACGGAAAATTAAACTTTTATAACTTTGAAGATAGGGTTAAAGCAATAAAAGGGCAAAAAGTAATTAATACAATTAATTCTTGCTTGGAAGACTTTTAAACCGTTTAATTTCAAAAAACATTATCCATATAAAAAAATAAAATTCAGGAGGGAAGTAGTGACCGTCTCTAATCAATTTTAGGATTAGGTAGATAACTATACCTTGTGAAAACAATAAATGATTTGAGGTAAATACATACTTCATATAGTAGATACCAAAAATTATTATTACAATTCCAAATATTCCTAACTCTGATGCCATTCTTGTAAATAAAGAATTGGCATCTGGTGCGTTAGATTTATCTAAATCCTGATCTATTAAGTATTGAGGAGCTCTCATACTTTTACTATACACTTCATTATACATATAAAAATGACTTCCAATTCCGCTTCCTAAAGGATGATCAGAAATGTTTTTGTTTAATACATATAGATTACTAATCAATGCATATGAACTCCAATTGGTTTCTTCTTTAAATTTACCCGATTTAATAGATTTTAGAGATTCATAGGTGTCATCTACTCGTAATTTAAAGGGTTCAAAATTATTATACGTTTGCACAAATAAAAAGAAAAACACAGGAAGCAATGCTAAAAAAACTAAAAATTTTTTCAAATTAAGATAAGGCAACACGAACATAAGACTACAACCAATAATGCCTAAACTTGAAGTAGATATTAATATAGAAATAAAGGTTATGAAAAATTTTAAATAGTTTTTGTTTTTTAAAAAATAATAACAAGCAGGTATTATAACAACAACATAATGAGCGGGTTCTTTTAAAATACTCATTAACCTTGGATCGTCATCAAAATGAGAAAAAGGATTATAACCAACAAAAAACAATAGATAACCAAGAATAACAACAACAAAAGAGAAGTTAAGATAGGTTTTAATAACAGTATCTAAATCTAATATTTTTATTAAATTATAAAAATAGATACCCACAACGGCAATACCTAATAGTTGAGATATAAAATAGTTAAATGGGATTTGAATAAAAGTATAACTTAAAATGGCATGGAGTAAAATTAAAAACAGCAAATAAATAAAATATTTATTTACCTTAATGGAATTATGAGATAGAATAACAAAATAATTAATGAATATTATAAAATATAATAGTTTCCAATCAATTATAAAATGGAAAAAAAATGCCTCACTAAATATAGCAAAAACAGAAGAATAAAGTAGGTATTTTTTTAGGTTGAGTTTCATTAATTATTTGTAAAGCCAAAGAGAATTATTTTTTGGCGTTAGATTCATGTATGTTTTTCCATTAAAAACATATTGATTTCCTTTATTCTTGTTTGAAATAATAATATCTAAATCATTCTCATTTTGATTTATTTTATTTGTTATATTAACTACATTTATTGAAACAAGTTTTGGTTTATCATAGTAATAACTTGAAAAAAGTGGATATTCCCAGTCACTTAAATCTAATCCTACTTTTTTTACATTAATTTCATCCATTTTTGCTTGTATAGAATAATATTCAGGATATAAATATAATTGATTTGAAAAATATTTTTTATAGCGAGAATCTTCAATATATATTTTTTTAGTATATTTTGTATTAGTGATTATTGGTCTTGTATTATTGTAAATAAAATAAAAAGTAAAATTAGCAAAAAGAAATATTATTAAATATTTTAAAAATGAAAATCTTTTTAAATCATTATGAATTAAACCTATAAAGGCAGAAGATAATATAAAAATTGGGATATGTAATCTAGTATGCCATGGTTGCCATTTTAGATAAAGACAAAAAAAGAAAACTTGAAATATTACAATAATTAATAGAATTAATTCTGTATATTTTTTTTTGCAAATAGAATTAACAATTATAACAAATGAAGCAATCAAAATAATCATTAAATGAAAACTATTAGGTACAAGATCTTCATTTGTATCAATACTTTTTTTAGTGTTATATTTTGTTCCTAAAAAATTTAATTTTGGTTCATCTATAGAAACATCAATTTTTTTGTGAATGTTAAGAATAAAATCTTCATAGATGCTGTTAAAAGGATAACCCATATGTAAACCTATGTTTTTCATTAAATTTGAACTAAAAAAAGTAAAATTCATTTCTTCATTAGAATACATATTATTTTCAACATCATCTATGCTTAAAACATGATTGTTTATAGCATAATTTCTTGAAAAATGACCAATATTTATAATAGATAAAATAAAAATGGAAAGCAAGCCATATAATATTGGTTTAAATTTCTTTTCAAATAACATCTGTTTCCCTAAAAAAAGTAGAAATATTAATAATGCTGGAAATAAAAAAAGATAAAAAGTTCCTTTAGTTAGCATTCCTAATCCAATGGAAATACCAAGAAATAAATAGTTTGACAATGTTGATTCTTTGTAACATTTATATAAGAACAATATTGAAGTTAAAATAAAAAAAGCACAAACGATATCGTTTTTAGTAGTAGATGCTTGTAATAAAACAGATGGGGTTGTAATGCAGAATAAAAAAGAAATTAATTTTGATGATCTTCCAATTCTAAAAACATTTAATATTTCATTCAAAGGAAATAAACAGAAAACTAAAAACAGTAACTGAATTGAATTCGAAAAATAATCATTTCCCTGTAAAACATTCACATGCATAATGATATATTCTGCAAAAGGAGGCTGGTATAAATGTCTTAAAATATGAGTAGGAAAATGATTCAAATTCTCATTCCCCAACCAATACATAATCCGTGACATGTGGTAAGTTAATGAATCCCAGTTGTTTGGAGGATATATTATTCCTTGAAAAAGTATAAGTAAAAATATCAGACAGATTATTATAAAATATATTTTTTGAGTAACGGTAAAGCATTTTATTTTTTTAAAGAAACAAAACAAATCAATTTTAGACTTAGTTTTAAAAATTAAAAAAATTAAAATGATTGAAACAATTAACCAACTAATAATTATACCATATAAATTTAAATTATTCATTAAGCTTAAAAGCTCGGTTATAACATAAGTGGTAAATCCAAAACTAAGTATTGATTTAATAATATTTACAGAAATTGAACTATTAAAGCTTAAGTTTTGAAATAATGTGAAAAAGAGAAGTATTGTTAAAAAAATCAGCATAAATATTTAGTTAAAATAATTTATTTCATTTTAAACAATCCATATTTTAAAATACAATATATGGCTCTAAATCCATCTTTCCAACCAATTTTCTTTCCTTCTTCATAGGTTCGCCCATAGTATGAGATTCCCACTTCATAAATTCGAATTTTTGGAATTCTTGAAATTTTAGCGGTTACTTCTGGTTCAAACCCAAATCGTTTTTCTTGTAATGGTATCGATTGTATAATTTTGGTATCAAACATTTTATAACAGGTTTCCATATCTGTTAAATTTAGATTGGTAAACATATTAGATAAAAAAGTAAGAAATTTATTTCCTAGTGTGTGCCAAAAAAACAAAATTCTATGTGGGTTTCCTCCCATAAATCTACTACCATAAACCACATCGGCAAAACCATCTAAAACAGGTTTTAGTAATAAATTATACTCTTCAGGATCATATTCTAAATCAGCATCCTGAATAATAAGATACTCACCCGTAGCTTTTTGAATTCCCGTATGTAAAGCAGCTCCCTTTCCTTTATTAACCTCGTGTTCAAAATATTGTATGTTTAAACTTGGATTTTGAGCCATGTAGTTTTTCACGGCTTCTTTGGTATTGTCTCTAGAGCAATCGTTTACGATTATAACTTCTTTTTCAATATTATTTAATAATGTTACGCGTTGTAATTTGTCTAAAATAAAGTGAATGGTTGGTCCTTCGTTATAGGCAGGGATTATTATAGATAGTTTGTTGAATAAATTTTTCATCATGTTTAATTTTTAAAAAACACACCATCTACTTCAAGAAGTTTCCCTGTTTTTTTGTTATAGTGTCCACTTTCAATAGTGGTTAATTTAAAACCTAAGTTTTTTAGGTTAGCACTTATTTCATCAAAAGTTAAGCTGCCTTCATAAGAAGGTATTAACGCCATTTCAATTTGAATTCCAGTTATGTTTTTTAAAGATTCAACAGCACCATCAAGCACCATTTTCTCATAACCTTGTGTGTCAATTTTTAAGTAAATATTTTTTCCGGAAATTTTTAAGTCTTCAAAAATAGTATCTATTTTTTTGATGATTATGACTTCTTTTTTAATAAAAGTTGCTTCGGGTGCACTTTCTGTAAGTTGTGGTAGATCTTTTAACATAGAACTACTTACCGAGTTTTTAGAAATGTTAATAGTAGATTCGCCATCTCGCTCGCCTAATGACATATTATAAACATCCCAAGAATTGTCTTTTGATGCTGCTTTTTGAAGTTTTTGAAAAGCCTCAGAAGTAGGCTCAAACGAAATAATTTTCCCTTGGTAACCAATGTTTCTTAACTCAGCACCATATTGACCAATGTTAGCCCCAACGTCTATGATAACATCAATATTATAGTTTTTTAATAGTTTAATTCTACGGTCTAGTTCTGGTGTGGGATATTTTAAGATTTCTATGCCACAAGTATTATTTATTGCCCTTTTTATTTTTAATAAAAGGCTTTTGTTTTTATAAATAAAATTATTCATTATCAGAGAGTTTATTAACTAAAGCGTAACATTTATAAGGTATAATTATTACCCAGAACAACATTAAAATTAGCGTTGAAATCATTACACTATTTATTCCAAAGTCCAAATCTACAAAAAAATAGGATAGAGGTATTTTTACAACTACACTTATTACTAAAATACTAATGTAAGTATTTAAATTACCAATTCCATTTAAAAAAAAGCTATAAAAGGTAGCAAATATTCTTAAAAGTGTTACAATTCCTGTTAGAAGTATTAAATAGGTTGGAATTATTATATCTTCTTTAATCCATATAGAAATAATAAATGGGCTAACTATAATACCTATTATAACCAAAAATGAAATACCAATAAAAGAATAATTAAATTTTTTAAAGGAATTTAATATGGCTGATTTATTTTTTTCAATATAATTTTTTGCAAACATAGACCACAGCGGAGAAATAGCAGCAAAAAGAATCATTAAGGGAAATTGAAAAAACTTATTAACTATTTCATAGGGTGTAACTTGTGTTGGACTAAATGCATTTGAAATAATATAATTATCAAATGAAAACACAATTAACATTCCAACTTGGATGACCATATATTTGAATCCTAATTTTAAAATTCCTTTCAAAAATTCGCTACCTGTTTCTAATTCTGTGGCCAGGTCTAGCGAAGTCATTTTAAAAAATCGGAATGTATAAAACAGGTTTACTAAAAAAGTAAATAATCCGTTTATTATAGAAATTGCAATTAACTTTTCAGTAGCATTTATTTTTGGGAATAAAAAGATGAGTAGAAAAAACAGTATCAATAATCCTATTTGGTTTACAGCTAAAGATTCTTCAGAATATTTTCCTTTTAAATAAGCCACATAAAGCGATTTATGAATGTTTGCCACAAAGTTGATGCAAAAGAAAAAAACGTTTAAAATAAAAAGAAAGGAAACAAATAAATTACTGTGAAAATCAATGTTGAAAAGTGATTTTAAATCAACAACTAACGAAAGCAAAAAAAAAACTAGAAAAATAAAAAGTGCTATATAGCCCGATATTTTATAAGTAGATTTTATATAACTTTTTATCAGTTCAAATTTTTCTTCATGAACTAAAACTGGTATTTTTGTTTTTAATGAGCTTTGTATCCCAAAATCCATTAACAAAACTAATTGAAATAAAGTAAATACTAATACCCAAAGCCCATAATTTTCATCTCCTAAATAATCTAATAATATTCGAATGGATATAAACAAAGAAATCCCAGAAATTCCTTTGTAAATACCACTCATGATTAAATGATTATTTAAAATTTTACGCACTAAATTTATACTTAAAGTTGTTTAATTTGATATTGAAGTGATTTAAACTTTTCCATTTGCTAAAAAATTTGTCTTTTGCACCCACTTTTTGCCTTTTTTCGTTCCGTAGCACAGCTATGCAACTTAAAAAAACTTCAATTGGATACAAAATCCTAAATTTTCGCTAAAATGCAAAAAATTTAAATCACTTCATTTTTTTGATATTATGGCTATTGTAATTTGTAATTTCTTCATTCAATAAAATATCGAGTACATTGTAAAAATTCATATCATAGCACCATTCAAGTTGATTTTTTGCTTTTTCGTTTGTGCCATAAATATCATCAATATCTGATGGTCTATGAAATTGTGAATCTATGACACACAATTCCTTTGAAATAGAAAGTTTTTCAAAGATATAATAAATGATTGATCGTAAACTCACAGACTGTCCTGAACAAATTAAAAAATCAGACGGTTTTTCTTGCTGGAGCATTAAATACATAGCTTCAACATATTTAGGAGCAAAACCAAAATCTCTCTTAATATCTATATTGCCCACTTTTAAAACAGCTCTTTTCCCAAGTGAAATTTCTAAACTCTCTTGAATAACTTTTTTAATAAAAAAATTGTCGTTTCTTAAATAAGACTCATGATTAAACAAAATACCACAAGCAATAAACATATTGTAACTTTCTCTATAATTGACACAAGTATAATGGGCAGCAACTTTAGAAATAGCATAAGGACTAACTGGATGTATAACACTTTCTTCATTTATAGGCAACTTTTTTACCCTACCGTACATTTCGCTACTACTAGCTTGATATAATTTTATTTTAAAATTACTTTTTTTTATAGATTCGATGATATTGAAAACACTCATCGTGTTAAATTCAAAGGTAGTTATTGGTTCTACATAAGATTGATATACTGAACTTTGTGCGGCTAAATTATAAATTTCATCAGGCTTTATTTGGTTTAATAAATTAAAAACTTGCTTTATATTCAATAAATCACACTCTATCAAATTTATTTTATCTTTTATTTTTAAATAATCTAAACCATGGAAAGAAACATTGCTCTTTCTGGTAAATCCAATAACTTCATATCCTTTATTTAATAAAAAATTTGCCAAGTAAGCACCATCTTGTCCGTTTATTCCTGTAATAATTGCTTTTTTCACTAAAAAAATGTTTGATACACAAATATAAAACTATAATCAAATTATCCTCTTTATTACTTAAAATATTTATTCGTCTAATCCAATAAAATATTGTCAGCTTTTTAGTTAAAAAAACACAAATTAGGTTAAGAAGTAACCAGATATAATTACACTTCATTATGTAATAGATATGATATCGACAAGGTTTTGGTCTAAACATTTTATAAGTCAAACTGTTATAAAAAGAAAGGTGTTATAATCTTTATTTTGGCTATGGTACTTTTAACTTTCACAATCAATATGTGCAAAATTTTGCAGAATTAGGTTTGATTGGTTTTTTACTCTTGGTAGCAATTTTGTTTCTAAACTTAAAAAATACAATTAAAAGCAAAGATTTTATACACATTGCTTTTGCAATATTAATGATTAGCTTATTTTTGACCGAATCTTTTTTATGGAGACAAAGAGGGGTTGTGTTTTTTACACTATTTTATTGTTTATTCAACACCATTCATTTATCAAAAAATAAGTAAAATAAACACACCCATTGCAAAAATTCTTGATAAACAGGGGGGTACTTTTAAGCGTTGCTCCCTATAACTATCAGGCGACCATAAAATAAATATCATAATCAAATGAAACGAATTTTAATTACAGGTGCAGCGGGTTTTCTTGGCTCACATCTTTGCGATAGATTTATAAAAGAAGACTATTTTGTCATTGGTATGGATAATCTTATTACAGGAGATTTAAAAAATATTGAGCATTTATTTAAAAATCCTTATTTTGAGTTTTATCATCATGATATTACAAAATTTGTTCACGTTCCGGGTAAGTTAGATTATATCCTTCATTTTGCCTCACCAGCAAGCCCCATTGATTATTTGAAAATCCCAATTCAAACCTTAAAAGTTGGTTCTTTAGGGACACACAATTTATTAGGCTTAGCTCGTGCCAAAAAAGCTAGAATTCTTATAGCTTCTACTTCAGAAATTTATGGAGATCCTTTAGTACATCCTCAAACGGAAGAGTATTATGGAAATGTAAACACCATTGGGCCTCGCGGCGTATATGACGAAGCCAAGCGTTTTCAAGAGTCTATTACCATGGCATATCACACCTTTCATGGTGTAGAAACCAGAATTGTACGTATTTTTAATACGTATGGACCAAGAATGCGATTAAACGATGGGCGTGTAATTCCAGCTTTTATAGGTCAAGCTATTCGTGGCGAAGATTTAACTATTTTTGGCGACGGCAGTCAAACTCGTTCGTTCTGTTATGTAGATGACCAAGTAGAAGGAATATATAGACTACTACTTTCAAATTATCATTTACCCGTAAACATAGGCAATCCAGATGAAATTACCATCAAAGATTTTGCAGACGAAATCATTAAACTTACTGGAACAAATCAAAAAGTAGTATATCATCCGTTACCTATTAACGACCCATTACAAAGGCAACCCGACACCACAAAAGCAAAAGAAATTTTAGGTTGGGAAGCAAAAGTATCTAGACAAGAAGGCATGAAAATTACCTATGAATATTTTAAATCTTTGTCAAAAGAAGAGTTAATGAAAGAAGAACATAAAGATTTTTCAAAATATATATATTAATTGAACAATAAAACCGGAAGATATTCAAAATATATAAGGCCACTTATTATGTTTTTAGATTTACTAATTGTAAATCTATTAGTATTAGTTTGCCTTAGAACCAGCATGAGTAATTTTGGCTACCATGTTATTTTATCTATTTTTTGGCTAGCGTCATCTTATTATAGTGGTTATTATGAAGTATATAGATTTACAAAAGAGATACAAATTTTTGGCAAATTATTAAAGCAATTTTTTTTTATAACCATCATTACATTTGCCTATGTGGGTTACAAATATAAATATGTAACACCTAACGAAATATGGTTTTATATTGGTACTTCATTTATAATTGTAGGTTTTCAGAAACTATTTATCTTTTTCTTGTTAAAAAAATATAGATTATTCTATGGCGGAAATCTCAGAAAAGTAATCATATTAGGAACCGGTAAAAATGTAGATGAACTTGAAAACTTTTTTAATAATAACCCAGATTATGGTTACAATTTAGTTCAAAAATTTGATTTAAAATCAAATAAAAGAGCCGAGCTAAAAAAAAGTTATCAGTATGTTTTAGAACATAAAGTTGATGAAATTTATGGTTCTCTAACTACCTTAAATAATATAGATTTAGAACATCTTATAAATTTTGCCGATAATAACTTAAAAACAATAAAACTAGTTCCTGACAGTAAACAAACATTTTACAGAAATTTGGCATTTGAATATTATGGTTATATTCCTATAATATCATTAAGAAAAATCCCGCTTGAAAAAGAGGTTAACAAACGATTAAAACGATTTTTTGACATCATTTTTTCACTAGTAATCATTTTTGGTATTTTATCTTGGCTCACCCCCATTTTAGCCTTACTAATTAAGCTAGAATCAAAAGGGCCAATTTTTTTTAAACAAATACGCAATGGGCTCAATTATAAAGAGTTTGCTTGTCTTAAGTTTAGATCCATGAGATTAAATAATATTGCCGATTTAGAACAGGTTTCAAAGAATGATCCACGCATTACAAGATTAGGTAAATTTATGCGAAAAACAAGCATGGACGAACTGCCACAGTTTTTTAATGTACTCCTTGGCGATATGTCTGTTGTGGGGCCCAGACCGCACATGGTTAGTCACACAGAAATGTATGCAAAAAGTGTGGACAAGTTTATGGTTAGACATTTTATAAAACCAGGCATCACGGGATTAGCACAAACAAATGGTTTTAGAGGCGAGGTTGAAAGTGAAAGCGATATTATTAACAGAGTAAAATATGATATATTTTATCTTGAAAATTGGTCTTTACTATTAGATATTAAAATCATAATTTCTACGATTATTAATGCTGTTTTAGGAGATAAAAAAGCCTACTAATGAGTGCCTTAGTATCTATAATTACACCCTCATATAATGTTGCAAAGTTTATTGCTGAAACCATACAATCTGTGCAAAATCAAACCTATCAAAATTGGGAAATGATCATTGTAGATGATAATTCTTCAGACGAAACGGTTTCTATTGTTACAAAATATATTTTAAACGATTCCCGAATTTGTTTGTATCAATTGCAAAAAAATTGTGGTGCAGGTGTGGCAAGAAACAAAGCAATTGAAATGGCTCAAGGAAATTTCATAGCTTTTTTAGATGCTGATGACTTGTGGAAACCAGAAAAACTAGAAAAACAACTGCGTTTTATGCAAGAACAAAACATTCCGTTTACTTATTCGTTTTATGAAATTATTAATGAAAACGGAGTTTTACAAAATAAAACCTTAACTACCCCTGCCCAAATAACTTATAAACAGTTATATTACTGCAATTGGATAGGAAATCTAACTGCCATATATCATGTAGATGCTTTGGGTAAAATAGCTATTGCTTCCATAAAAAAAAGACAAGACTGGATTTTGTGGCTGCAAATCCTTAAAAAAATAAAAACAGCAACACCCTTGTGCGAAAGTTTAGCATATTACAGGGTGAGAAATGATTCTTTGTCTGCCTCAAAATGGAGGTTACTAAAATTCAATTTTAAAATATACAGAGAATTTCACAAGCGTAACATACTATTTGCCAGTTATGATATGT
>DAINSR010000043.1:0-11170 GCA_036741255.1 Flavobacterium sp. | reverse complement strand
GGCAATGGGGTAAAAATTCAGGCACAATCTGGCATTGTAAAAAATTTAAAAGATAACGAAGTTGTTCAGGGTTCACCCGCATTCTCTTATGTAGATTTTGCAAAATCTTACGTTCATTTTAAAAACCTGCCTAAAATTGTAAACAATATAGAAGAAGTTAAAAAAAATAACACAAATAAATAATTAAAACGAAACTTATGGTTCATCAAACAACCATCGCAAGCGAAATTACATTAAAAGGTGTAGGACTTCATACGGGTAAAGAGGTTACCATGACATTTAAACCAGCACCCGTTAATAATGGCTATACTTTTGTTAGATTAGATTTAGAAGGTCATCCAATCATTGAAGCCGACGCAAATTATGTAGTAAACACACAGCGAGGGACAAATTTAGAAAAAAAAGGTGTTTTTATTCAAACATCTGAACACGTTTTAGCAGCTTTTGTGGGTTGTGACATAGATAATGTAATCATTGAACTTAATGCTTCTGAACCGCCTATAATGGATGGGTCTTCAAAATATTTTGTAGAAGCTATTGAAAAAGCGGGAATAGAAATTCAAAATGCAGAAAGAAAAATATATGTGGTAAAAGATGTTATTTCTTATGTAGATGAAATAACGGGGAGCGAAATAACGGTTATTCCAAGTGATCAGTATTGTGTTACTGCCATGGTAGATTTTGGTACAAAAGTGTTAGGTACTCAAAATGCTACCATGAAAAGCATCAAGGATTTTAAATCAGAAATTTCAGAAAGTAGAACTTTTAGTTTTTTACACGAGTTAGAAACACTACTAAACAGTGGGCTTATAAAAGGTGGTGATTTGAATAATGCTATTGTTTATGTAGATAAAGAAATTTCTACTGAAACTATGGATAATCTTAAAAAAGCCTTTGGAAAAGATAAAATTTCAGTAAAACCAAACGGAATTTTAGATAATTTAGAATTGCATTATCCAAATGAAGCAGCCAGACACAAACTTTTAGATGTAATAGGTGATTTAGCGTTAATAGGAGTAAAAATTCAAGGCAAGGTAATAGCAAACAAACCAGGACATTTTGTAAACACACAGTTTGCTAAAAAACTTCAAAAAATCATCAAAATTGAAGAGCGAAATTACGTTCCTGTTTATGATTTGAATAAAGAACCACTAATGGATATTCACAAAATAATGTCTATTTTACCACACAGACCTCCTTTTTTACTTATAGACAGGATCATTGAAATGTCTGATTCTCATGTTGTGGGACTAAAAAATGTTACCATGAATGAGCCATTTTTTGTGGGACACTTCCCTGATTCTCCTGTAATGCCCGGTGTTTTAATGGTTGAGGCTATGGCACAATCTGGTGGAATATTAGTTTTAAGCACTGTTCCAGATCCAGAAAATTATCTTACGTTTTTCATGAAAATTGATAATGTGAAATTTAAACAAAAAGTATTGCCAGGCGACACACTAATTTTTAAATGTGATTTAATAACCCCCATTAGAAGAGGAATTTGTCACATGCAAGCAAATGCTTACGCAAACGGAAAATTAGTAGCACAAGCAGAACTTATGGCTCAAATTGCACGAAAACAATAACAATATCATCAACATTTTAGTTACAATATTAAATTATCAGTAACAAAAGTATTTAACAAATATAACATGAATCAACCACTAGCATACGTTCATCCAGGGGCAAAAATAGCAAGAAATGTAGTGATTGATCCGTTTACTACTATTCATAATAATGTAGTAATAGGTGAAGGCACTTGGATAGGTTCTAATGTAACCATCATGGAAGGAGCAAGAATAGGAAAAAATTGTAATATATTTCCAGGTGCCATTATCTCTGCAATTCCGCAAGATTTAAAATTTGGAGGTGAAGATTCATTAGCCATAATTGGTGATAACACAACCGTTCGTGAGTGCGTTACTATAAACAGAGGTACTATAGCATCTGGACAAACAAAAATTGGAAATAATTGTTTGATTATGGCTGCGGCTCACATTGCACACGATTGCCACATTGGTGACAACGTAATTATTGTAAATGGTGTGCTTTTAGGCGGTCATGTGCAAGTGGGTAATTATGCCATCATTGGTGGTTTATCTGCTGTACATCAGTTTATAAGCATTGGAGAACACGCCATGATTTCGGGTGGGTCTTTACTTAGAAAAGATGTACCTCCATATACAAAAGCAGCAAAAGAACCCATTTCGTATGTGGGTATTAATTCTGTAGGCCTCAGACGACGTGGTTTTAGCACAGATAAAATAAGAGAAATACAAGATATTTATAGAATTTTATATCAAAAAAATTATAATACCACTCAGGCATTAGCAAAAATTGAAGCAGAGATGGAAGCAACTACAGAGCGTGATGAAATAATTCAATTTATAAAAAATTCATCAAGAGGCATCATGAAAGGATATACAGGGGTATAAAAAATAAATAACTACTAATTTAAAAAATAAAAATGGCAAGTACAGCAGATATTAGAAACGGACTATGTATTAAATTCAATCACGATATATATAAAATTATCGAATTTCTTCATGTAAAACCAGGCAAAGGACCTGCTTTTGTAAGAACAAAATTAAAATCTGTGAGTAATGGAAAGGTACTAGACAACACTTTTTCTGCAGGACATAAAATTGATGTAGTGCGTGTAGAAACACAAACTTACCAGTTTTTATATGCAGAAGGGACTACCTTTCATTTTATGAATATTGAAAGTTATGAACAAATAACACTACAACGCGATGTGCTTGATGCTCCAGATTTATTAAAAGAAGGAACAAACGTAATGTTACAAATAAATACAGAAACAGATCTTCCTTTATCCATTGATATGCCAGCTTCTGTGATTTTAGAAGTTACTTATACAGAGCCTGGAGTTAAAGGTAATACAGCCACAAATGCAACAAAGCCAGCAACCGTAGAAACAGGAGCTACTATAAACGTACCCTTATTTATTAATGAAGGGGATAAAATAAAAATAGACACCGCCACAAGTAGCTATATGGAGCGAATAAAGGAATAAATATTAAAATGAAATTTAATAAACCATATACGCTCAAAGAAATTGCTAAAATTTTAAATTGTACTTTTGAGGGTGATGCACATTTTCCTGTTTTAGGCATGAATGAAATTCATGTGGTAGAGCCTGGAGATATTGTTTTTGTAGATCACCCCAAGTATTATGATAAAGCTTTGCAATCAAAGGCAACTATTGTTTTAATCAATAAAAATGTTGATTGTCCTGTGGGGAAAGCACTTTTAATTTCAGACGACCCTTTCAGAGATTTTAATGTTTTAACAAATTATTTTAATCCTTTTAAACCTTCAAATGTTTCTATTTCAATAACTGCAAAAATAGGCAAACATACTCAAATTCAGCCCAATTGCTTTATAGGGAATAATGTAGTTATTGGAGAAAATTGCATCATACATTCAAATGTTTGTATTTATGATAATTCAATACTTGGAGATAATGTAATTATTCATGCCGGAACAATAATTGGTGCCGATGCGTTTTATTTTAAAAAGCGCCCTGAAGGGTTTGACCCCCTCCTTTCAAGTGGTAGGGTTGTAATACAAAATAACGTGAGTATAGGTGCATTATGCACAATTGATAAGGGGGTTTCTGGAGATACTACGATAGGGGAGGGAACAAAAATAGACAATCAAGTTCATGTGGGACATGATACACGTATAGGGAAAAAATGTTTAATTGCCGCACAAACTGGAATTGCGGGTTGTGTAATTATTGAAGATGAAGTTACCATTTGGGGACAGGTGGGCACAACAAGCGGTATTACTATAGGTGCAAAAGCAATACTGTTAGGTCAAACTGGGGTTACAAAATCTGTTGAGGGTGGAAAAACATATTTTGGCACACCAATTCAAGAATCAAGGGAAAATTTAAAGCAACTTGTAAATATAAAACGTATTCCTGAAATTTTATCTAAACTAAAGGATATATAATAAATAGCTAATTAAAAGAAAGACTGGTTAATTCTTTTTTTGAGGGGTTATTTTTAATTTATCACTCTTTTTATATACCATTTTTTAGTGTTGTTACATAAAAATTTAACAATAATTCAAGTTTGTATTTACTTAATTTTGAATAAGTTAATATTTTATTTGTATGTATATCAGTAAATTGTTCAACGATTTTAATTTTTATTACAACCTTATTACTAGCCAGTTAAATCAACCCTACACCCATAATCTAAATTTAACCCAAATTTTAGTTTCTATGCGTTTTTTTATATTTGCGAATTATATTTTTTTTAATTTTCTCTAAGCACTTAAACAAACAATTAATGGACAAACTAATTCAAAATTTCTCTATAAAATCAATAGCTGATTTCTTTTTTACTAAAATTTCATCTTTTCAAAAGATAGCTGAAAATTTTGATTATATTCTAAAAGATAAAGACTTTGAACATTTTTCTAATCTTGAAAAAATTGGAGATGCAAAATTTAAAGATGAAAGTGATTTACTTGTTTTTGCTTGTAAATTTAACGGATTACTTTCAGAGCGTTCCTCAAAAAAACGCCAGTTTGAAATTGCCAAAAAAGTCCTGAAAGAAGATTTTAAAGACGGTGCTATTTTTATTTTCTATGATGAAAACAATTGCTTCCGTTTTTCATTCATTAGAAAAAATTATGGTAATAAAGAACAAAAGTTTACGAACTGGAAACGTTACACCTACTTTGTTGACCCATCAAAAACGAATAAAACATTTAGAAACAGAATCAACGGTTGTAATTTTAGTTCGTTAGAAGATATTCAAGAGGCATTTAGTGTTGAAAAATTAAACAAAGTTTTTTATAGCGAAATTTCAAAGCATTTTTATCAATTGATAGGTGGAACCTATTTAGATAACAAAAAAGAAAAAACAGAAATTGCTTGTTTGAAATTGCCATCAACTCCAGTCGATGATAAAAACAACAGAGTAAAATATCAAGAATTTGCGGTTAGATTAATAGGTAGAACTATCTTTTGTTGGTTTCTAAAAAATAAAAAATCAGATAGTGGTATTCCATTAATTCCAGAAGAATGGCTTTCATCAAATATGGTGGCAAGTGTCAATAACGACCAACACAACTACTACCATGCTATTTTAGAAAAATTATTTTTCTTGGTCTTGAACAAAAAAGTGGAAGACAGAAAACCGTATGTGTTGCCAAGCAATCACGAGTTTGTTCCATTCTTAAATGGAGGACTTTTTGAAGCGCAAGACGATGACTTTTTCCCAAAAGACAACAAAGGAATTCACAGTCAAAATTTTGCATTAAACATTCCTAACCAATGGTTTAGAGACTTCTTTGAAACACTAGAACAATACAATTTTACCATTGATGAAAACAGTATCAACGATTTTGAAGTAAGTATCGACCCAGAAATGCTAGGAACCATCTTTGAAAATCTATTGGCAGAGATTGACCCAGATACCGAGAAAAGTGCTCGTAAATCTACAGGAAGTTTCTATACACCTCGTGAGATTGTAGATTATATGGTAGAGCAATCCTTATTGCAATACATTAAAACAAAAACTAATATCGAAGAAAGCGAATTGGAATTTTTGTTGAAAGACGATTCAGCAGATTTGACAACTTTTCAAAAGTTGTCAAATCTTACCGATAAGCAAAAAACTCAAATTTTAGAAGCGTTAAGCGAAGTAAAGATTTTAGATCCAGCTTGTGGTTCAGGAGCTTTCCCAATGGGAGTATTGCATAAAATTATTGGATTACTTAAAAAGTTGGATAAAAATGCCGTATGGTGGAAAGCAAAACAATTAGAAAAAATTGACAATGCGTTGGTTCGTAAATCAATGGAAACCAAACTCAACCAAGCCAATAGCGATTATATTCGTAAACTAGGTGTTATTCAACATTCAATTTATGGTGTAGATATTCAACCCATAGCTGCCGAAATCTCAAAACTAAGGAGTTTCCTTTCACTAATTATTGATGAAAATATAGACGACAACCATCCTGATGGTAACAGAGGAATAGAACCCTTGCCTAACTTAGAATTTAAGTTTGTTACAGCCAATACCTTAATAGGTTTAGAAACCGAAAAACAACAAACTACTTTTGACTTTGGCGAAACCGAAGAATTACAAAACCAATTACAACAATTACGGGGTAACTACTTACAAGCCAGCCCAGAGGAAAAAGAAAATTTAAAACAACAATTTGAAAAACTACAATCCCAAATCTATAAAAACGAACTAAAAGCCGGCGGACAAAATAAACGAGCACAACAACTAGTAGCTTGGAACCCTTTCAGCAACGAAAGTTCCACTTGGTTTGACCCTGAATGGATGTTTGGCGTAGAAAAATTTGATGTGGTGATTGGGAATCCGCCTTATGTTCAAATTAAACAAATTGATGCTGAAAGCAAAAAAAAATTTAGCAATAATTTCAAATTTGCTACAGGTAGATTTAATCTTTTTTATTTATTCATAGAAATTACAAAAAAGTTTTCAAAAGATAATTCTATAACTTCTTATATTGTACCAGATAGACTATTATTAAATACTCAATGTGCAGATATTAGAAAATACCTTTTGACAGAACAAAATATCAATGAAATTATCGCTTTTAGTGAATTAGTTTTTGAATCCGCGATAGTTGATTCGATAATAATAACTTACTCAAATTCAAAAAGAAATAAAGACTTTATTAAAGTGCTTACTAATTGCAGTATTGAATCATTGAAGAGCCCAAAAAGAACCGAAATTCCATATTCACACATAGAAAACTCTCCAAATAATCAATTAGATTTAAACTATAATTTACAAATAAGTAATTTAATAAATAAGATTAGAAATAATTGTGAGTTGTATGGTAACATATGTAATGTTAAGGATGGTATAATCCAAAGTAAAATTCCGGATTTATTATTTT
Organism: Flavobacterium sp.; assembly: GCA_036741255.1. Classification (GTDB taxonomy): domain Bacteria; phylum Bacteroidota; class Bacteroidia; order Flavobacteriales; family Flavobacteriaceae; genus Flavobacterium. The sequence goes on along the minus strand of DAINSR010000043.1, from coordinate 4,255 downwards.
TAAAAGATAGAAAAGATGAATTTTCAAAGAAATTATTATTTGGTCGAGATATTGATTCATATAAAATTAATTGGAATAGCAACTGGGTAAATTATAATGAAATAGCTATGAAATCGGCTGAGGCTTTAAGAGGAGGAAATGGACTTAGACTTAGAAATTCTAGCTTATTTGAAAACAAAAAAATTCTAACTAGACAAACTTCTGATTCAATAATTGCCGCCTATGATGTTGATAATTTTTATTACGCAAATACTTTACATGGAGCTGTAATTCAAGATTTATCTTATGATCCGCTTTATTTACTTGGTATTTTGAATTCTAAATTAATAACTTTTTATTATAGAACTATTACTGCAGAAGAAGGAAAGGTTTTTGCACAGGTTAAAATAGAGTTATTAAAATTACTTCCTATAAAGAAAACAAAGAACCAACAAAAAATCATAGATATAGTAAATGCTTTAATAAATCAAATAAAAATTGATGAAAACAATACTAATGATGATAATTATATTGACCAAATCGATTTAATGGTTTACAAACTCTACGAGCTTACTTATGCTGAAGTTTTGGTGGTTGATCCAGCGTTTAGTTTGAGTGAAGAGGAGTATAATGGTTACAAGATTTGACAACTTTTTAAAAGTTGTCAAATCTACACAAATTCACATAATGGTTTACAAACGCTACAAGTTGCGTTAGGATTACAAGATTTAGCAACTTTTAAAAAGTTGTCAAATCTATACAAACATAAAAACATAAGAAAATGGCAAAAAAAGAACATTATTACATACGATTTGAAAATGATGGAATATATCATGTTTATAATAGATCTGTGGATAAAAAACCTATGTTTACTTCCGACGAAAATTATGCTTTTTTCATTCGGCAGTTTGATAAGTATTTGTCTAATTATATCAAAATTTATGCTTACTGTTTGTTAGGCAATCATTTTCATTTTATGATAAAAATAAATGACTTAAAAGATTTGACAACTTCTGAAAAGTTGTCAAATCTATCAAAACCAAAATCAACACACGACATAGTTAGTCATCAATTCAGAAAATTTTTTCAAAGCTATTCCATGGCATTTAATAAACAACAAAATAGAATTGGAACTCTTTTTCAAACACCTTTCAAAAGGGTTAGAGTTGAAAAGGATACTTATTTACAAGAATTAGCTTGCTATATAAATACCAATGCACAAAAGCATAAATTAGTAGAAAATTTTAGAGAATGGAAGTGGTCATCATACCATAATTTAATTTCCAATAAAAATACAAAATTATTAAAAGAGGAATTAATAGCTTATTTTGACAATGTTGATAATTTTATATTCTGCCATGAAGATTATGCAAAAAAAATAGATGCAATGGAAAGAGAATTTTTTATAGAAGATTAAAAAATCTTTACATGGTTTAACAAGATTTGACAACTTTTTGAAAGTTGTCAAATCTACACAAATCGATTTAATGGTTTACAAACTCTACGAGCTTACTTATGATGCAGTTTTGGTGGTTGAGCCAGATTTTGGGTTAAGTGAGCAGGAGTATGATAATTTTAAAATATAAAGAATGACAAGTTGTGATAAATTATTGAAAAAAGAGTTTAAAATAAATCAAAGAACACTTATTAAAAATATTGAAAAAAAAGAAGAAGATTTTTTTAAAAGTAATTTTTTTACAGAGAAGCTAAACTATATACAAATGATAAAAGATTTAATGAAATCTATTGATGAAATAGGTGAAGATTATTCTACTTATAAGCAAATAGCAAGTGCAGGATCAATATTTGAAAGTTCCTGGGCTTCAGAAGGTTTTGGGGCTATTCAAAAAGATTATATAGAGAAAAGAAAGAAACTCAAAAATCACGTTAGATTTTTTATTTAGTTTCAATAAATAAAAGTTTAATGTAATGTAGCTTAAGCACAATTTGGAGTTTTTAATTTTGCTATTACATAAAAAAAACTAAAAATAATCTAAATGTAAACCTTTGTAAATAAATGGTTTATTAAAATAAATAGGTATGTTACCGGCATCAATGAGGGGAACATAAAACAAAATAAAAAACAGTAAAATGCAAAGCATCCTAGAAATTATAGAGTATTTAAATAGTACTGATGAATGTACTACCATTGAGGCAAAACGTGGCACCGCCATAGATATGTCTATTATGGAAACGATTTGTGCTTTTGCAAACGAGCCTGGTTTAGGTGGTGGTATTATTGTTTTGGGTGTTACACGCGATGAAACTTCTTTGTTTCCGTCATATACTATTAAGGGTATTGATAATCCTGATAAATTACAATTAGATTTAGCTTCGCAAACCGCTACATTGTTCAATCAACCGGTACGACCAGAAATAGAGACAGAAAAATTATCAAATGGAAAAGTAGTTCTTAAAATTCAAGTAAATGAATTGCCAGATGGTCAAAAACCGTTGTACTTCAAAAAAACAGGATTACCACAAGGAGCATACAGAAGAATTGGTTCAAGTGATCAACGATGTACTGAAGATGATTTGTTTGTTTTTTACAACAAAGAAGACAGTTTAGACAGCACCATTGTTAACGATACCAGTTTAGATGATGTTAGTGATGAAGCCATATCGTTGTACCGTAATTTAAGAGCTAAAGTAAATGAGTATGCAGAGGAATTAAATTACAGCGATAAAGATTTATTGCGTTCTTTAGGTTGTATAAAACAAGATAAAGGCGAATGGAAACTAACCTACACGGGTTTGTTAGTTTTTGGTAGTCGTATGGCATTACGTCGATTACTTCCTATGGTTCGAGTAGATTATATTCGCGTTCCGGGTAACGAATGGGTAGAAGACCCAGAAAATAGATTTACTACTATTGACATGCGTGGTCCACTTATCCAATTGGTGCAGCGTGTTTTTAGTGCTATTGCAGATGATCTACCAAAAGGATTTTTATTAGGCGAAGGCGAAATACAAGCTTCAAATATAGGTTTACCATCTAAAGTACTTCGTGAAGCATTAGTCAATGCGTTTATCCATAGAACCTATAGAGAAAATCAGCCCATACAAATTATTCGTTATGGCAATAGATTAGAAATTAAAAACCCAGGATTTTCATTAAAACCCGAAGAACAATTGGGCGAACCAGGTTCAAAAAACAGAAATCCTTTCATAGCTTCCATATTTCACGAAACCAACTTGGCAGAAACCAAAGGAAGTGGTATTAGAACCATGAGAACCTTAATGGAAAAATCATCATTGGCACCACCAACTTTTGAAAGTGACCATTCAGCCAACCTATTTACAACAAGGTTATTATTACATCATTTCTTAAATGAAACCGATTTACAATGGTTAGATACATTAAAAGAATTTGAATTAAATGAGTCTCAAAAGAAAGGATTGATTTTTTTAAGAGAAGCTGGTGCTATTGACAATTCAACTTACCGTCAACTAAATGCCTGTGATGTTTTAAGAGCTAGTAATGAACTCAGAACGTTGAGAGATAAAGAATTAATCACTCAAAAAGGGAAAGGAAAAGCAACGTACTATATTGCCGGAAATAACCTTAACACAGAACCTCTTGAGCTTAACACACATGGTAACGAGCTTAACACATATGGCGATGAGTTTAACACATATGGTGAAATGCTTAACACAGAACCTCAATCCTTAAAACAAGAGCTACCTTCTGAATTAAGAGAAAAGATTGATTCATTAGGAGAAAGAGAAAATGACAGTAATAAAATAAAAAATATTATATATGAACTGTGTAGTTTAAAAAGTTATACCTTAAAACAAATTGCATTAATTCTTAACCGTAAAGAAAATTACACCCTCAGAAACTATGTTGTTCCAATGAGAGAAGAGGGCAAATTGCAATATACAATACCTGATATGCCAAAACATCCTGACCAAGCATATTTTTCAATTTAAAAAAAACATTTGCTTAATACATATGGTTTAAGCTCTTAATACATAAGCTACCTTATGTATTAAGAAAAAAACAAATAAAACACAATAATGGCAAACAATTTCATAACCAATAATAAAACCAATAAATCATTAAAAGGCAGGTTAAATACATTAATCGGCATTAGTGATGAGCTTAAATTTTTAGTAGGGTTCTTTTATTTTTCAGGCTGGCAAGAACTTTTTGAAAATCTAAAAAAGAACGAAAACCTAACACTAAAATTATTGGTAGGACTTCAAGTAGATCAAATCTTAAATAAAATTGTAGAACACGGCAGTCAAGAAGAAGAACAGTCGCAAGACGACC
>DAINSR010000042.1:6520-11188 GCA_036741255.1 Flavobacterium sp. | reverse complement strand
AAAACATTTTTATCAACACAATATCTACAAAGTTATGATTTGAAAATTAAATTGCAACATTTTTTATTAAATTTTTATTTATTTTTTATTTTTATTTGTTTTGTAAGTTCTTAATTCGCTATTTTTATTTTTTAATAAACAAAGGCTCTAATGAAATTGTTTTTTTTGGTATTCATAGTGGCTGTAACTGCTTTTAGTCAAAACTATCCTAAAGATTATTTTAGAAGTCCATTAGATATTCCGCTAGAAATTTCAGGCTCTTTTGGCGAACTCAGAAGCAATCATTTTCATTCGGGTTTAGATTTTAAAACAAAGGGAGTTGAAGGGTTGCCAATTTTCGCTGCCGCAGATGGCTATGTGTCTCGAATTAAAATATCAACTTTTGGTTATGGTAAAGCTATTTACATTACGCACCCAAATGGATACACCACCGTTTATGGTCATTTGCAAAAAGCAAATGGTAAAATTCAAGACTACATTATAAAACAGCACTACAAAGAACAATCTTTTGAAATAGAAGTTTTTTTAAAACCTACTGATTTGCCCGTTTTAAAAGGCGAAATAATTGCTTTTTCTGGAAACACTGGGGGCAGTGCTGGTGCACATTTGCATTTTGAAATTAGAGATACAAAATCTGAAATGATAATTAATCCGTTGCATTTTGGTTTTGATACCTTATTTATAGACACATTTAAACCTAAAATTGAAAATGTGGTTGTCTATCCGTTGCAAGATTCTATTGTGATTAATGACAAACAAATTCCCCAGATTATTCCGCTCACTACTATTCATGATGGGACTTATATAGCGAGTAAAATTTCATCAAACGGAGCAGTTGGTTTTGGGATAAACGTTTTTGATTATATGACTAATCCTTACAACAAAAACGGAATTTATAAGATTGCTACTTTTGTTAATGGTGTTCCTTATTTTGATTATACATTTGACACATTTTCATTTGATGAAACCAAGCATGTTAATTATTTGATAGACTATTATCGTTTTAAAAAATATGGACAGCGATTTCAAAAATTGTTCTTTCAAAACGAGTATCCTTTATCCATTATTAATCACAACAAAAAAAATGGCATCTTAAAGGTTCAGCCTGCTGCCTCTTATATTTATAAGGTGATTATTGAAGATTTTTCAAAAAACAAAACCGTGATAGAAGTTCCTATAACGTTTAAAAATTATAAGTCAAACAAGCAACCTATTACTAGTTCTGATAAAAAGATTAAAGCAAATAACGAGTATATATTTGAGACGGATAAGTGGACAATAAGTTTTGCTCCCAATACTTTTTATGAAGATTTTAAAATGAAGCTGAAGGCAAAAGACAGTATTTTATACTTACACGAAGACGAAATTCCAGTCAAAAATAATTTTTCAATTGCATATAATGTTTCAAGTTTTAGCACTTTCAAAAAAGAAAAATCTTTTATTGCCTACACTGATGGGGCAAATATTGATTATATTAAAACACACATAAAAGGCGATAAAATCTATGCTTATGCCAAGAAGCTAGGGACTTATAAAGTTGTTCAAGATTCTTTAGCACCTAAGATTTACGCTCCCAATTTTACAACTGGCAAAATTATAGATGCATTGGATACTATTCGTATTAAAATTGACGATGATTCGTCTGGAATTGCTACCTATAATGCTTTTTTAAATGGCAAGTGGATTTTGATGGAGTATGATTTTAAAACCAACAAGCTTATTCATCAACTATCAGATGGATATTATCTTTCAGGGAAAAATGATTTTAAACTTGTGGTTACAGATAAGATGAATAATTCTACTACCTTTGAAAGTTATTTTTATAAAAACAATTAAATTTTATCTCTTGAGAAATTTTCTATTTTTCTTTTTATTGAGTGCCACTACTTTTGCTCAAACTTCACAAATAAAGGGTGTTATACTTAACGAGTTTAATGAACCGGTTGAAAATGTTTCTATAAAAGCCGGTAAAAAAGGTACCACAACAGACAAAACGGGTTTTTATGTACTAGAAGTTCCTGCTAATACAAAACTAGAAATTGTTTACACACACTTGAGTTACAAAAAAACTACGCTCAAAGATTTAGAATTAAAAACTAATGAATCGTATGAATTTAATCCAGTTTTAAATGTAAAAGTTGAACAAATTGGCGAGGTTACTCTAACCGGAACAAACAAAAAGCGGATTGCGGGGATAACCGCCATTGAACCCATAATTATAAGGCGTATTCCTGGGGCAAATGCCGGAATAGAAAATATTATTAAAACTCTGCCAGGGGTCTATTCTAATAATGAACTGAGTACTTCTTATGCTGTTAGAGGCGGAAATTATGACGAAAATTTAGTATATGTAAATGAAATAGAGGTATATAGGCCTTTTTTAATCCGTTCTGGTCAGCAAGAAGGATTGAGTTTTACAAATACAAACATGGTTCAAAATGTAGATTTCTCTGCCGGAGGATTTCAGGCAAAGTATGGCGATAAAATGGCTTCGGTGCTAGATATAACTTATAAAAATCCTAAAAAATTTGGAGCAGCTATGGAGGCCAGTTTTTTGGGGGCTAGCGTAACATTTGAGGGCGTTTCTAAAAACCAAAAGTGGAGCAATATTACGGGTGTTCGTTATAGAAATAACAGTCTTTTTGTTAACAGTCAGGATACCGAAACTAATTTTAATCCTTCCTTTACAGATATTCAAACCTTATTAAATTTTAATCCTTCAACAAAATGGAATTGGAGTTTTTTAGGAAACATAGCCCAAAATATTTATAGTTACAAACCCTTATTTAGACAAACAAATTTTGGTACAATTGATCAACCCATCGGTGTGCAGGTGTTTTATGAAGGTCAAGAAAATGATGCCTATTTGACTGTTTTTGGTGCAGCAAAATCGGTTTATCAGTACAATCAAAATAACAAATTGAAATTTATCTCTTCAATTTATCACACTCAAGAGCAAGAATATTTTGATATTTTAGCACAGTATAGATTAGGCGAAGTAGATTCTAATATAGGTTCTGAAACTTTTGGTGATGTTCAATTTACACGTGGCATTGGCACACAATTAAACCACGCACGCAATAATTTAGATGCACTCATTGTAAATACTGAAATTAAGGGTTTTCATAAAATTAAAACCAAAAGTGAAGTAGAGTGGGGGTTTAAATACACACGTGAAGATATTAGAGATCGATTAGTAGAATGGGAAGTTATTGATTCTGCTGGTTTTTCATTACCCAACCCGCTTTTAGGATATACAAATAATCAACCTTATCAGCCTAATGCTTATCCATTAGCTCCTTATCAATCTGTGCGTGCTACAAATTTTACTACCATTAACAGGTTTTCTGGTTATGGTCAGTGGAATTTTTCTGGGAAAATGGAAAAAGGTGATTATTGGCTTAACACAGGCGTTCGTTTTCATCAATGGCAAGTGAATGACGCAGGGAATAAAGGAAATTCCCAATTCGTTTTTGCTCCTCGTGTACAGTTTGCATTCAAACCCTACTGGAAAAAAGATATGCTTTTTAGAGCCGCAATAGGGGTTTATAACCAACCACCATTTTATCGTGAGCTGAGAGATTTTGACGGCGTGGTGCAACCTAATGTAAAGGCACAGCAATCTATACATTTTGTGTTAAGTAATGATTATAGTTTTAAAATGTGGGGCAGGGGGTTTAAATTACTAACTGAAGCTTATTATAAAGATTTTCAAAATGTAAATACTTATACTATTGATAATGTGAGGATTAGATACAGGGCTAATAATAATGCAACTGCTTATGCCTACGGTTTTGATGTTCGTTTAAATGGCGAATTTGTTCCTGGTACAGAGTCGTGGTTTACTTTTGGATATTTAAAAACTGAAGAAAATCAAGACAATCGTGGTTTTATAGCCCGACCCACAGATCAACGATTAAAATTTGCAGTTTTGTTTCAAGATTATATGCCTAAAATTCCTAATTTAAAAATTTACTTGAACTTGGTTTACAACACTGGTTTACCGGGAGGATCGCCTTCTTATGCTGATCCTTATGCGTATCAATTGCGATTAAATGATTATAGACGTGCCGATGCAGGATTTTCTTACGTTTTTAAAGATGAGTCTATTGTGTCAAAAAGAAATTGGCTCAAACCTTTCAAAGAATTTGCACTTGGATTTGAAATTTTTAATATGTTTAATAATCAAAATGCAATAACAAATACTTGGGTTCGTGATGTATATACTAAAAGTCAATATGGGATTCCAAATTATATGACCACTCGGGTTTTTAATTTAAAACTCAATGTAAGACTGTAAATCTTGAATTTGAGTAATTTTGAATTGAGCTTTTAACTTGAGTTTGATAATTATTAATTTAGCACTAAAACATAGAAAATATTTTCGCACATTGTTAGAACAGCAGCAATTAATTTGCGGAAATCAGGAAGACAAATATAAGCTCTTTTTTTTACAAGAATCAAGGTTGCTATGAACCGATAAAATTTGTGTATGAAATTGAGTAAAAGCTAGATAAGTACAAACACTTGACACAAAAATTAAGCAACAATCCAAAATTGAAAGTTCATATATAAAAATTTACATTTTCTTATCCCTTTGTAAAAATTAAAAACATTTAATTATACAATATTAACCATAAAAAGCACAAAGTATTGAACAAGATAAAT
>DAINSR010000042.1:0-6510 GCA_036741255.1 Flavobacterium sp. | reverse complement strand
CTAAAATAATGCGTATTTTGTGTTGGAGCGATGCTTTATTACATTAATATTTGGACTTAAATTAAAAAACATAAAAACAAATACACATGAAAACACGTGTTGCGATAAATGGTTTTGGTAGAATAGGAAGAAATCTGTTTAGATTGTTATTACAACATCCAACTATTGAAGTGGTTGCCATTAACGATATTGCCGATACAAAAACCATGAGTCATTTATTAAAATATGATAGTATTCATGGAGTTTTAAACAAACATGTAAGCTACACAGAAAATAGCATACTAGTAAATGAAACTTCCTATCTTTTTTTCAATGAAAGTAACATTCAAAATTTAGATTGGGAATCACTTTTTATAGATGTTGTTATAGAAGCCACAGGAAAATTTAAAACCACATTGCAACTCAACCAGCACTTATTAGCAGGAGCAAAAAGGGTAATTTTAAGTGTTCCGCCAGAAGATGACACAATAAAAACCATAGTTTTAGGCGTTAATGAATCTATTTTAAATGGTTCAGAAAAAATAATTTCAAATGCCAGTTGCACCACTAACAATGCCGCTCCCATGCTGCAAATTATGGAAGAATTGTGTGGTATTGAACAAGCCTATATTACCACAGTGCATTCATATACCACAGATCAAAGTTTGCATGACCAGCCTCATAAAGATTTAAGAAGAGCCAGAGGGGCTGCACAATCCATTGTACCCACAACAACAGGAGCCGCTAAAGCATTGACAAAAATTTTCCCACAATTAGAAGGAAAATTAGGCGGTTGTGGCATTCGTGTCCCAGTGGCAGACGGTTCACTCACCGATATTACCTTTAATGTAAAAAGAAAGGTAACTATCGATCAGGTCAATAACGCATTTAAAACCGCTGCTGCAAACCAGTTAAAAGGAATATTAGCCTATACTGAAGACCCCATTGTTTCAGTAGATGTAATAGGCAACCCTCATTCGTGTTTGTTTGATGCACAGCTCACATCAGTGCTTGACAATATGGTAAAAATTGTGGGGTGGTATGACAACGAAATTGGCTATTCGTCCCGCATTATAAATTTAATAGAATACTTGAGTCAACAAAACAGTGAACGTTAGCATTTTTTTTAGGGCGTGTCGGCTTTTCCTCACTCTCCGCCCTTCGCTGCAAGCCGTCGGTCTGCGGCAAGTAGTGGTGTTGGTTTTTGAGTTTTTGCATAGTTACAAGCTGTGCTATCGCCGCTTGTTCCTTGCAAAAAATCTACAAAAACCTGCCACAAGCTACTTTGCCTTCGCCCTCACGCAGAATAAAAACTGAAGGATTATGTACTTTTTGTCATAATTGATAATTTAAAAAAAATGCAAATCTGCTGTATGCATTTTTCAAATCTGTGAATCTGTGATGGATAAGTAGCAATATAAGTGCCATTTCATCTCTCTGTTTTATCTCTCTGTGTCTTTGTTTACTAGCTATTTCAAAAAGTGGCAAACTAATCTATAAAAAATTATCCTGCTCTTAATTCTTTATAGCATTTTCTATTATCTTTGATAAAAAAAAGAATGTTTAAAGTTAAAACCACCTTTTTATCATTTCTATTTTTAATTTGTTATCATGCAAATGCGTCCTTTGTATTAATCCCCATGGAGGCTGAAGGACAACAAAACCACTTAAAAGCCTATGGTATTACATTTTGGGCTTTAGAAAAAAATTATAAAGTAAGCTGGTTACTCAATTATAGAGGCGGTTCTTTTTTACTACCCGATGCCGCTGAGATAAAAAAAGAATGTCAAATTAGAGGCGTAACATTTGAATTACTTTCAGAGGCTCAAACTACAGCTATTTTAGACGAAATTAGCAGTCCGTCTCAAAATCAAGAAACGGTTGTTTTAGAAAAAGCTCCTAAAATTGCAGTTTACACCCCAAAAGGGAAGCAACCTTGGGATGATGCTGTTACATTAGTTTTAACTTATGCAGAAATTCCATATACCGAGGTGTATGATCAAGAAGTATTGTCAGACCAACTCATTTTATATGATTGGTTGCACTTGCATCACGAAGATTTTACGGGTCAATATGGCAAGTTTTTTTCAAATTACAAGAATGCACCATGGTACATAGAACAAAAAAATGAAGCAGAAGAACTGGCAAAAAAATTAGGGTTCAATAAAGTTTCTGAAGCAAAAAGAGCAGTAGCCATCAAAATTAGAGATTTTGTAATTGGTGGTGGATTCATGTTTGCTATGTGTTCTGCAACAGATAGTTTTGACATTGCTTTATCTGCTGAAAACGTTGATATTTGCGAACCCATGTTTGACGGTGATGCTAGCGATGCAAATTATCAATCTAAAATTGATTATTCAAATACCTTTGCTTTTAAAGATTATATTTTAGAAAAAAGCCCAATGGTTTATGAATTTTCAGATATAGACACTACAAACGAACACGGTGTAGGTGCTATGATTATGGATAATGATTATTTTTCTTTAATGGAGTTTTCTGCAAAATGGGATCCAATTCCTTCTATGCTTTGTCAAAATCATACCACATTAGTAAAGGGTTTTATGGGGCAAACTACGGCTTTTAATGCAGAAAAAGTGAAGTCTAATGTTCTTGTAATGGGTGAGTGTAAAATTAATGGCGAAGCACGATACATACACGGAACAAAAGGCAAAGGGATGTTCACTTTTTATGGCGGTCATGACCCAGAAGATTTTCAGCATAGAGTAGGAGATGCCCCCACCGTTTTAGATTTACATCCAAACTCCCCAGGATACAGATTAATTTTAAACAACGTTCTTTTTCCTGCTGCTCGAAAAAAGAAACAAAAAACATAATCGGTCATTTGAGGTATAAATAAAGTAACGTTTCTTTTGTGTACACAAGTTTAAATTTCATAAAATTTGTCTGAGCCATTATATTGTGCAATTTATACCAATAACATTTGTAAAATAGTCCAATAGTTTATGGTATAATGCCGATATAGTATGAAAATAGTCCATTTTTATTGGACTATATTGAATACATAATCGGTATTAGGTTAAAGAAAATTTTTAGAAAATAAGTTTAGTCTATTATGTAAGTTATTTTCCTATTTCAAAACAAAATTTATTCAGTTTTTTTAGTAGATAAATAAATCACACTTTTTATAATACTATTTTTTCACTACCCCCCAATAGCTATCATGCTGCGGTTATCTGAATTTAAAACAGGATTATTAATATCATCAAGGGTGTTCATTCCGGCACGAATTTTCTTTTTGTTTTTAATTGAAAAAGCAATCAAATCTTCAATTGTTTCGCCGTTTCTAAAAGGGGTCAATAAATCGGTTTCAGCGTTTGAGAATAAACAATTTTTTATCTTTCCGTTTGCCGTGAGCCTTATTCTATTGCAACCATCACAAAACGGATTTGTAATGGAACTGATAATTCCAAAAGTTCCCACAAAATTTTTTATCTTAAATTCTCTTGCTGTAAAATGTTCCTCATCATCTAATTTTTGAACCTCGTCATCTAAAAAATAATGCTCTACTTGTTTTAAAATTTCGTTATAAGAAATCATCTTACTTTTGTCCCAGTCATTTTTTGCAAAAGGCATAAACTCTATAAACCGAATTGACACGGGCAGATATTGCGTAAGTTTAATAAAATCAATGATTTCGTTGTCATTAATACCTTTTATAAGCACCACATTAATTTTGATTTTGAAATCATTATTTAAAAGCAAATGCAAATTATCTATTACTTTGTGAAATTGGTTTCTTAAAGTAATGGTTTGAAATTTAGACGAGATGAGAGTATCTAAACTAAAATTTATTTTTTTAATGTAATGTTGTTTTAAAACGGCAAGGTGTTTGTCAATTAAAATGCCATTTGTAGTAACAGAAATTTCGGTTTTCAAGGCAGCTAATTTTGAAATTATTTCAGGAAAGTCTTTTCTCAAAAGAGGTTCGCCCCCAGTAAGTCTTATTTTATCAACGCCATTATCAACAAAAATTTTTGCTATTTCATAGATTTCATCTGCCTGCATAAGGTTACTTTTTGGGCTTAACAAAATTCCGTCAGCAGGCATACAATAGGTACATCTCAAGTTGCATTTTTCAATTAATGAAATGCGCAAATAGTTGTGCTTTCGTTCAAAATTATCTGTTAAAACCTCATTATTTTGCATCGTGATTGTTTCCTTTTAAAATATGAAAAGCATGCAAAACATGAGGAAAAATGGCATCCATAGATTCTTTAGCACCGTTTACAGAACCTGGCAAAGCTATAACTAAAGCATTACCCAGCGTTCCTGCAATACTTCTAGAGAGCATTGCATAAGGCATTCTTTGTTGCCCATAACTACGAATGGCTTCTTCAATACCAGGAATTCTACTTTGCAATATTGGTTCTAATGCTTTTGGGGTAACATCTCTTGGCGAAAGCCCTGTCCCTCCTGTGAAGATAATGAGTTGGTGTATTTTTGCAAAAGTTTTTGTACGCTCTTGAATACTTGTAACTTCGTCTGGAATAATCTCATAATGAGCCGTTTCTACACCACACGCCTGGAGCTTTTCTACGATAGTTTTACCCGATTTATCCTCTTTATCTCCTGCAAAAATAGAATCTGAACACACAAAAACAGCGGCTTTAATTGTTGCTTGAAAACGATTTTTAAAAGACGATTTTCCGCCTTCTTTATGAAGTAATTTTATGGTAGAAATTTCAATGTTTTTATCAATAGGCTTGAGCATATCATACATTGTTAGGGCTACAATTAAAGCACCGTGCATGGCCTCTACTTCCACACCTGTTTTATAAATTGTTTTTACTTTAAAAAGAATATGAATAGTCAAATCTTCAATTTCATAATCAACTGAAGTAAACTCAATGGGGATGGGATGACAATCTGGTATGGAAAGATGGGTGTTTTTTACAGCAAATAAGCCTGCTGTTTTTGCCATTTCAAATACATTTCCTTTTGGAACTTGGTTTTTTACAAGGGCATCAATTGTATTTTGATGACTCACTTTTACGGTGGCGGTGGCGGTGGCAACTCGTAAGGTGCTTATTTTGTGTGTGATATCTACCATATTAAGTGTTTTTTTTCCACTGAAAAGTGTTGTTTTCAAATTGTTCTTTCCCAAAAATGGGGACATCTTTTTTAATCCAATTTACAATTGTTTCTGTTGCTGCATATACCTGTTGTCGTCTTTTTGCAGAAACAAAAACAAACAAACAAATTTCTCCCACTTTTACAATCCCTAAGCTATGATAAATGTGCATACAAACCAAATCAAACTGAGCAAAGGCTTTTTCTCTTATTGCATGTAATGCTTCGTTTGCTAGTTCTTCATAAGCAGTATATTCAATTGATGTTACCTTAGTATGCCCCATTTCATCGGCTCTCACTTGTCCTAAAAAAATAGAATGAGCACCAATAGTATGCTTAGATTGATGTTTAGCAATAGACTGGGCTATAAATTCTGATGAAATTGCCCCTTGTATAAAGACCGAATGTTTACTCATGATTCATGTTTTTTAGTTTCAAGTTTTGAGTAAAGTTACTCATAATTAGCTAATGATTCTGCCCCACCTTTAATAGTTGTTGTCTTATTAAAATGATGTTTATTTAAAATTTCAATTGCCTTTTTGCTTCTTATTCCTGATTGGCAAAAAATAAAAATTTTCTTGTGTGGATCTAATTGATGTAAAGATTTTTCTAAATTGTGGAGGGGGATATGAATGCAATTTTGAAAAGAAATTTTTGGATATTCATCATAATTTCTAACATCTAAAAACAGAACATCTGAATGGTCTTTTTCTTTTAATGCTTCTGCCAATTCAATTTCTTGGTGTTTTTTTGATTCATATTTGCTTTCAAAAAGATGTTTGTTCATTATTGATTTTTTCGTTTGTGAAAATTCAATTTTTTGCTGTTCGTTGTTTAAAAAATTATATACCAATACCTTACCTGATAAAACATCCCCAATGCCCAAAATCATTTTAAGCACTTCATTGGCCTGAAACATTCCTATAATTCCTACAGAAATTCCTAGAACTCCTGTTTCATTACAATTTTGTCCACGGGTATTTTGCTCTGAAAAAAGACAACTGTAATTGGGACCGTTTTGATAATTAAAAACAGAAACCTGTCCTTCAAATTTGTAAACAGATCCATAAACAAAGGGTTTTTTTGTAACACAACAGGCATCATTAATTAAATATTTGGTTTCTAAATTATCGGTTGCATCAACCATTATATCGTATTGACTGAACAGTGAAATAGCATTTTCAGGACTCAATTTTTCGGTTATAGCGTTTATTTCTACAAACGGATTTAAGTCTAAAGCCATCTTTTTGGCTTGTAAAACCTTACTTTCTCCCACCGATTGGGTTTTATAAATCACCTGACGTTGCAAATTGCTCTCATCAATAGTATCGTTATCTATAATGCCAATTTTACCAACACCCGCAGCAACTAAATAAGGCAAAACTGCCGAACCTAAACCTCCCATGCCAATGATTAAAACCTTAGCTTTCAACAATTTAT
>DAINSR010000041.1:0-11354 GCA_036741255.1 Flavobacterium sp. | reverse complement strand
GTCCAAGAAAAATGGACTATTTTCATACTATATCGGCATTATACCATAAACTATTAGACTATTTTACAAATGTCATTGGTATTAAACCGAAGCTTCTGCATAAAAAACTGGTATAAACATGTCTTCTTGCAAAACGGCTGGGTGACTCGGCATTGACCATTTTAATGTAAGTATTTTTAGGAACACCAAAGTATTCAAACTTAGAACCATCAAGAAATTCAATATATAGAACGGTATTCCCCATATAGAAATCGCTAATATTGAAGTTTTCAATATAAAATGGCACTATAAACCCAATACGCATTAGAAATCTATTACAAACTAAAACTGCTTCAAATATAAGCACTTAATTCCTTTTTAAAATCTTACTATATTACAAAATTTAAAAAAGTCCGTGAGCACTTATTTTTATTGTATTTTTAGCTTTCATTACAAAGTCTAATGCGTATTTTAGGTTAAAGACAATACAATATATGAAATAGCAAATGAATTAGAAGTACCAGAAAATGAAGATCAAGATATACCCAAAGATTACTGCGACTCAATAGATATCACTCTTATGGTATTCTTTACTTCCTCCGCAATTCTCCTTGCTTCTTTCATGTCTTCATTTACAATTGTAACGTGTCCCATTTTTCTAAAAGGACGAGTTTCTCTTTTCCCGTAAATGTGCGGAGTTACGCCATTAATTGCCATTATGTTTGAGATATTTTCATAAACCACATTTCCATAATACCCTTCAGCACCAACTAAATTAACCATTATTCCTGCTAATTTATTATCAGTATTGCCTAAAGGTAAATTCAAAATTGCCCGCAAATGATTTTCAAATTGTGATGTGTAACTCGCCTCAATCGAGTAATGTCCAGAGTTGTGTGGTCTTGGTGCGACTTCGTTTACTAAAATTTTATCGTCATGCGTTTGAAACAATTCTACAGCTAATAATCCCACATGATTAAATACTTTTGAAACTTGTAAGGCAATTTCAATAGCTTTTTGTGCTACTTTTTGGTCAATACGTGCCGGACAAATAACATATTCTACCTGATTAGCCTCAGGGTGAAATTCCATTTCTACAACTGGATATGTTTTTACCTCTCCAGAAACAGAGCGAGCCACAATTACTGCTAATTCATTTTTAAACGGAATCATCTCTTCAATTAAACAAGCGGTTTCGGGCAAATCAACAAGATCTGCAGCAGATTTTTAAATCTTTACACCATATCCGTCATATCCAAATTTGTCTTGCTTCCAAACACATGGAAAAATAATATTTTCATCTGTAACGTCATTGATTAACTCTTCTTTGCTTTTAAAAAAAATGGCATTTGCTGTTGGAATATGATGGTCAATATATAACCTTTTTTGAGTAATTTTACTCTGAATGTTTCGCAGGGTCTTGGGCGAAGGGTATATTTTTTTCCCTTCGGCTTCTAATTTATCTAAGGCATCTAAATTAACGTTTTCAATTTCAATAGTAAGCACGTCAACTTTTTTTCCAAATTGATACACGGTTTCAAAATCAAGCAGATTGCCCACTTCAAAATAATGTGATCCATATTGACAAGGAGCGTCTTTACTGGAGTCTAGTACATAGGTTTGTACATCAAATTTTCGGGTTTCAGTGAGTAACATTTTACCAAGCTGTCCGCCTCCTAAAATGCCAAGTTTAAAATTAGATGAAAAAAAGTTCATTATAAATTTAATTTGTTTAAAAATTCATCGGGTGTAAAAATACTAATTTCAGCACTTTTTATTTTTTAAACTATGCGTTGCAAGGCAAAACATATCGTTTTTTGATTGTGCTGAGGCTATTTGAATAACAGTTTCAAAATCTTTATGACTAGATTTTAAGCTTTTTTTTAAAATTGCGATATCTACTGTAATAATAGAAATGTGTGTTAAAATATGATTAATTGCAACTCTAGTTTTTTTTTAGAAATGATTTTTTTAAAATGTATTGTAGAAATTGTATTTGATGACGCATAAAATGTGAATTTTTTCAGATGCCAAAATTGTATATCTTTAATGAGTTATTGACAAAAGAAATAATTTTTGCAAAAATATCAACAAATGTATTAGTCTTTAGCTTTTTTAATATCAAAATTTTCTGGAAGTTTATAATTCCTATTATTTTTTTAATTAGGGATCAATATCTTCATATTTGTCTTCATTGTTTTTGTTGTCTGATTTTTCAGCCAAATCTATATAATATTTTTGAACCATTCCAGATAAGCTTCAACCCGTTCCTTTAGCATAGATTTTTGCTTTTTCAACCACTTTTTTTTCTAAAGATAGGTACGTTTCATTAAATCTAATGTTTTTACAAATCTACGTAAAAAAAATTTCTCTTAGTAAAACAAGTTTTTAGAGGTGCTTTTAAAATTTTATTTTATAATGAGTTTCTCAAGATTAACTGACAGCTGTTTTTTATAGTCTCTTTTTTATTTGACAAAACCATTTGTGCCAATATTCTTCCCATTTGTTTAAAATCTGTAGAAATTGTAGTAATACCATTTTCTACAATTTTTTTTAAATCGGTGTCGTTATATGATATGACTCCAAAATCTTTAATTAATTTCATATTTTGAATTTTTGACTGTTCAATAACTTCAACTAAGTGTCTGTCGTTTGGAATTATGTAAACTTCGCCATGTTTAATTTCTCTATTGTCAAATGAAGATATTACTTGGTGTAAAAAATGATAATCATCACAAAATTTATAAAATCCCTCAACCATACCATAGGGTTCATTAAGCCCTGGGAAGATTAAAATTAATTTTTTATATTTCATTATTTTATCAATACCACTTTGCAAAGCTTCATAAATATCGTTAGCAAAATCTTGATGCACAGACGGAAATTGAGATAATGATTGATTTGTTTGGTCTAAAATATAAACATCATTAGGAGGCAAAGTATTAAGTAATGTTGAAACATTTTTTAGTGTTCCTGGCATTATAATGTATTTAGAGTAATTGCCATTACTTTCATTTATTATTTTAGCAAACATATTACTGTTGAAATGATGAAAAAATAATTCTACTTGAGCTTTACCGTCTATACTTTTTAAAAACGAGTTGTAAATATCTTCTTTAAAAATATTAAGTTCATCAAACAAAAGAAAAAATCGTTGTTCAAAATTAAAATGAACACTTTTAACATAATATCCTTTGCCTAAAATAGAATAAATTATTCCTCTTTTTTTTAATTCGTTATAAGCTAATAACACAGTATCTCGCGATACAGAAAACTCCATACTCACCTTATTAACCGAAGGGAGTTTGTCATTTTTAAACAATCTTTTTTCAAAAATAGCCCTTTCAACACATTCTATAATTTGCTTATATAATGGTGAAACAGCATTTTTATGTAGAGTAATTAATTTCATCTGTTTGTATTTATTGTTTTTATCGGTCATACTTGTTGCCACTAGTCTGATGTAATTGCCTTATTTTTGTAGGGTTTACTTCATAAAATATCATTTTTTTTTATAGGTGTACAGTAAATTATAATCTATCTCACAATTTTTATAATTTTTCATCGGCGTTCGATGATTTTCAATTGTTTGCAGCAAACTTTTGTTAATGACGATTTCATATATTTTTTTCAACTGGTAGTAATAGAAATAAACTGGTGGGTACTGGTGTGCAAAATTAATTGAAAAAACTATTTTTGATATGAAAATGATAAAAATTATAGAATAAAAAATCATATTTCATAAATATGGTATTGAAATAATTAGAAATTGATGAATACAACTGAGGCTGCATGGTATAAAATTACCAATAAAAACGGAATAGAAGCTACAATATTAAATTATGGTGCAACACTGACCTCGCTAAAAATACCGCTTGAAAATGGTGAAATAGTAGATGTGGTTTTGGGTTTTTCAAAGTTTGAAGAATATGTACAATCATTTGAAATTAGCGGTTCTCCTTATTTTGGTGCTATAGTGGGCAGGTATGCAGGAAGAATTAACAATGGTAGTTTTATATTAAATGGAAAAAAAATCCAACTCAATAAAAACAATGGCAATAACACTTTGCACGGAGGATTTAAAAATTTTAGTAACTCGTTTTGGAGACTTAAAACCATTTCAAATCAAGAAAATCCATTTGTAACCTTAGAGTATTGCAGTCCTGAAAATGAAGAGCATTTTCCTGGTCAGTTAACAGTAGAGGTTACTTATACTTTAACAGAAGAAAACGAAATTAAGGTGTCATATTTTGCAAGTACTTCTGAAGATACCATTATAAACCTAACGCAGCACAGCTATTTTAATTTAGACGGACATGACTCAGATGTGTTAAATCAAAAGTTAGAAGTTTATTCTGATAAAATTCTTGAAACAAATTTAGAATTGATACCCACCGGAAGTTTTATAGACTTAGAAAATCATTTGTTTAATTATAAAAAACAAAAAAACTGTCCTGCCTCAATTGATACTACGTTTGTATTAAATGATGAAAAAGCGGCTCAGCTAATATCTGAAAAAAATAAAATAAAAATGACGGTTATAACCACACAGCCAGCCGTACATATTTATGTGGGGGGTAGTTGTTCTAATATTATTAAAGGTAAAGAAAATAGTAACTATCACAAGACAAGTGGAATTTGCTTTGAAACACAAAATTTTCCAGACGCACCTAATCACAATAATTTTCCAAATGCGGTATTAAAAAAAGGCGAAACTTATCAACATCACACAACTTTTAAATTTGAAAAAATATAATTTATAAAACCTCAATTAATAGTAAGTTTGTTACAAACAATTGAAAATGCTTCACCAGTTCTAGCAGAGTTCTAGGGTCATTAAACACCAATGAAAAATTATAAAAATTATGAGATAAATGATAATTTAATGAACCCTAAAAAAAAATATTGTTTTGTGAAGTAAACATCTATTACGATAAGCGTTACTGCAGCTAATAGTTTCAGGTACGTTCTGTAAAAAAGCATATAATTTTATATTTATGAAATATACATTAATAGAAAAAGGTTTTTGCAAGCAAACAGCCATAAATAGAATTTATTAAAAATCAATTAATTACAAATTATTATAATGAAAAAACTGATTGCCTACTGTTTGTTTAGTTTATTTGTGTTCTGCTCACCTTCAGATGATTCAGAATTAAAAACTAACGCAAGACCAGCTTCATCAACAACAATTTCTGCAAATTTAGATACATTTATAAAAGCTGCTGATGTTTCTTTTGTGCCACTTATTGAAAGCGAGGGTGTAGCTTATAAAAAAAACGGTGTAGCTCAGGATCCTTTGTTAACATTAAAAAATGCAGGTTGCAATACCATTCGTATTAGATTATGGAAAAATCCAGTTGTTAATCAATCAACATTTAATGAAGTAAAAGCATTAGCAACAAGAGCTAAAAATGCAGGTTTTAAGGTTTGGCTATCCGTTCATTATTCAGACACATGGGCAGATCCTGGTCATCAAACAACACCTTTAGAATGGAAAAACTTAAGCTTTAGAAATTTAAAAAAAGCCGCAGTTGATTATACAAGTACAATATTAACACAAATAAATCCAGATATTATTCAAATTGGAAATGAGATAAATGCTGGGTTTCTTTGGCCTAGTGGTAATCTAACAACAAATGAAAGTCAATGTTTACAATTAATTAGTGCAATTAGTGCAAAAATTAGAACCCAGAAACCAACAACAAAAATAATGCTTCATTATGCAGGTATAGGCAGTGGTGCTTCATGGTTTTTTAATAAAATGAAGACTATAAATTATGACTACATTGGTCTTTCTTACTATCCTATTTGGCACGGCAAGAGCCTTACTGATTTGAATAATACCATTACCACACTGGGACAAACATATCAAAAAAAGGTTATTATTGCAGAAACAGCATATCCATTTACACTTAACTGGAACGATTGGACAAATAACATTATAGGAGAAAGCAGCCAATTAATAAGTGCTTATCCAGCAACAGATATAGGACAGAAAAATTATCTTTTTGATATAAAAAATATTATTAAAATAAATACATTTGGTAATGGATTTTGCTATTGGGGTGGGGAATGGATTGCGTTTAGAGGCACGCAATCTACAAATGGGTCATCGTGGGAAAATCAATCCCTTTGGGATTTTAATAATAATGCATTACCCGCAATGGATGCATTCATGAATTAAAACAATATAATTAACATAATAAATAAAAACTGAAGTAAGTTACAATGAAAAAAAAATTAATACAAAACACAACAGACCATTTTGAAAAAATATTTGACAGCAAACCTCAACATATTTTTCTCTCTCCTGGTAGAATTAACATCATAGGAGAACACATAGATTATAATGATGGTTTTGTTTTGCCAGCAGCTATCAATAAATATGTATGTATTGCTATTTCTAAAAGTGGCACTTCAAAATGTAAAATAATTGCTAAAGATATTAACGAGATTTTTCAATTTGATGTTAACGACACTTTAATTCCAAGCTCTGATATGTGGATTAACTACATACTGGGGGTGTTACAACAATTAAAAGAAAGAAACCTAATTTTTAGTGGTTTTAATGCTGTTTTTAGTAGTACAGTCCCTATTGGTGCAGGTTTATCATCTTCAGCAGCTGTAGAATGTGGTTTTGCTTATGGCTTAAATAAAATATTCAACTTTGGATTAACAAAAAAAGATATTGCACTCATTGGTCAAAAATCTGAACATACATTTGTGGGGGTAAATTGTGGTATAATGGATCAATTTGCGTCAGTATTTGGAAAAAAAGAACACGTTATCAAGTTAGACTGCAATACTTTAGATTATGAATATCACAAAGTTGATTTCAATGAATATTCACTACTTTTACTAGATAGCTGTGTAAAACACACCTTATTGACTTCGGGCTATAATGATAGAAGAAATGAAGTGCAAGAAGGATTACAAATTATTAAAAGTAAATTTCCTGAGGTAAAAACATACAGAGACTGTACAGAGCAGATGATTTTATCGCTAGAAAAAGAATTAACACCTGTTATTTTTAAGCGATGTTTGTTTGTTGTTAAAGAAATAAAGCGTGTACAAGAAGCTGTAAATGCTCTTGAAAGAAATGACCTAAGAAAACTTGGAGCACTCATGACTGAAACGCATCATGGATTATCAAAAGATTATGAGGTTAGTTGTGAAGAACTTGATTTTATAGTTGATGTAGTTTCAAATAATAAAGATGTATTAGGCACACGAATGATGGGTGGAGGCTTTGGTGGATGTACCATTAATCTGGTGAAGAAAAGTGCTATCAATAGTTTAGTTGAGGAGGTTACTGTAAAGTATAAAAACAAATTTGGTATTGATTTAAAGCCATACAAAATTAAACTATCAAAAGGAACAACTGAATATAAAAAATAAAAACCCACACTTAATTAGAAGAAAAAATTCATAAAATGCAAAAATTTAATACAACAGAACATCCTCACAGAAGATATAATCCATTGTTAGATGAATGGATTTTAGTTTCACCACATCGAGCAAAAAGACCGTGGCAGGGTCAAAAAGAAAGTATTGCGGTGGACAATAGACCAGAGTATGACCCAAGTTGTTATCTCTGTGCAGGAAACACTAGATCTAATGGTGTTCAAAACGAAGCTTACACGGACTGCTTTGTTTTTGAAAACGATTTTTCTGCACTTTTAAAAGAAGAGGTGGCTTTTGATGCTAATAATTCAGATTTATTTAATTTAAAACCTGAAAGAGGTATCAATAAAGTAGTTTGTTTTTCACCAAAACACAATCTCACACTACCTGAAATGTCTATTGAAAGTCTAGAAAAAGTTGTAGAAACTTGGAAACAAGAATATACCACATTAGGTGCAATTGATTATATTAATTACGTACAGATATTTGAAAACAAAGGGAGTGTTATGGGTTGCAGCAATCCTCACCCACACGGACAAATTTGGGCACAATCCTCTTTACCCACACAAGTACAAAAAACACAAGACAATCTATTAAAATATTATAACTCAAAAAACACAAGTTTATTAAAAGCATATTTAGAGCAAGAGTTAGAATTAAAAGAGCGTGTTGTTATAGAAAATGAACATTTTGCAGTTGTTGTGCCTTTTTGGGCAATTTGGCCTTATGAAACCCTTGTAATTAGTAAAAGACACGTGGAAAACATAACACAATTTACAAGTGAAGAAACAACATCTTTTGCCGCAATTATTAAGGATATTACTACTAAATATGATAATCTTTTTGAAACATCTTTTCCATATTCTGCTGGATTGCATCAAGCCCCCACAGACGGAAAACC
This sequence comes from Flavobacterium sp., assembly GCA_036741255.1. GTDB lineage: Bacteria > Bacteroidota > Bacteroidia > Flavobacteriales > Flavobacteriaceae > Flavobacterium. Next base: position 3,067 of record DAINSR010000041.1, on the reverse strand, counting down.
GCACCCTGAATGGCATTTTCACATGCACTTTTATCCGCCATTGTTGCGTTCAGCATCGGTTAAAAAATTCATGGTAGGCTATGAAATGCTAGGGGAAGCACAAAGAGATATTTCACCAGAACAAAGTGCTGCTACTTTAAGAAATTTACCAACAACTCATTATAAACAAAAAAACTAAAAACTAAAACATGAATACAGGATTTGTAACACTCGATTATGTAGTTTTCATTGCCTATGCAGTTCTAATACTGGGTGTGGGACTATGGATGTCAAGAGATAAAAAAGGACATCAAAAAAACGCAGAAGACTATTTTTTAGCTAGTAAATCGTTACCATGGTGGGCAATTGGTACATCTTTAATAGCGGCAAACATCTCAGCAGAACAGTTTATAGGCATGTCGGGGTCGGGTTATGCACTCGGGTTAGCTATTGCCTCTTATGAATGGATGGCAGCTATTACATTGATTATTGTAGGTAAATACTTTTTACCCATTTTTATTGAAAAAGGACTTTACACTATTCCAGAGTTTGTTGAAAAACGATTTTCTACAAATTTAAAAACGATTTTGGCTGTTTTTTGGGTGGCGTTGTATGTGTTTGTAAACATCACATCTGTATTGTATTTAGGAGCTCTCGCCATGAATACTATCATGGGAGTAGATATGTTTTATGCTATTTTAGGTTTATCATTGTTTGCTGCAGCATACTCTTTATATGGTGGATTAGCTTCTATTGCATGGACAGATGCTATTCAGGTGGTGTTTTTAATTTTTGGCGGATTAGCCACAACTTATCTTGCACTAGACACAGTTTCTAACGGACACGGCATGCTAGAAGGCTTAGGGATAGTATATGACAAAGCTCCTGAAAAATTTTCAATGATTTTAGATAAATCAAATCCTGAATATGTAAACTTACCTGGAATTGGGGTTTTAGTAGGCGGTCTTTGGGTAGCAAATTTATACTATTGGGGTTTTAATCAATACATTATTCAAAGAGCCTTGGCAGCAAAATCATTAAGAGAAGCTCAAAAAGGTATTCTATTAGCGTCATTTTTAAAATTATTAATCCCTTTTATTGTTGTTATTCCTGGTATTGCGGCTTATGTTATTGTAAATGACCCTGAAATGCTTGCAAGTTTAGGAGCAGAGGGCTTAATGAATATTCCCAGTAGTGGTGCTGCCGATAAAGCTTATCCATGGTTAATTCAGTTTTTACCCGCAGGTTTAAAAGGTTTGGCTTTTGTGGCACTGGCGGCTGCTATTGTTTCATCATTAGCCTCTATGCTAAACTCCACTGCTACAATTTTTACAATGGATATATACAAGCAGTACATTAATAAAAATTCTGATGATAAAAACACGGTTAAAGTTGGTAGAATTACATCAGCAATAGCCTTAACATTAGGAGCTATTATTGCACCACTATTGGGGGGAATTAATCAAGCATTTCAATTTATTCAAGAATACACAGGAGTTGTGAGTCCTGGAATATTAGCCATTTTTATATTAGGTTTATTTTGGAAAAAAACAACTAATCAAGCAGCAATCTGGGGAGTATTAATATCTATACCCACAGCTATGTTTTTTAAAGTGGCTCCTAAAGGATGGGCCGAAGGCACTTCAATTGAAGGAATTTTTCCAAATCTACCATTTTTAGACCAAATGGGACTTACTACACTTATAACTGTTGCTATAATAATGATATTGAGCTGGTTAGAAAGCAAAGGGAAAGATAATCCAAAAGGTTTTGAATTAAACAAAGAAACTTTTAAAACGAGTACTACATTTAACATTAGTGCTTTTGTTATCATGATTATCTTAGTGTTTTTATATGCTAAATTTTGGTAAAATCATAGAAACAAATTTGCTTTAAAACTAAATTATAATCAATGCATTCAAAAAAAGTAGTTCTATGACTTTTTTGAGTGCATTGTTTTTTTAAGTAGTTGTTTTCACTTTCCTACAAAGTATATATGTTTCATTCCTTATTCATATTACAATATCTCATAATCAAAAAAACAAAATAACTTAAAGGTCATTTTAGTAAATAGAAAAAGTTTAATCAACTTCATAAAATACATTTCAAAATCTAATAATACATTTAAAAAAATCAGTCGTTTGAAAAAAATAATTACCATTGCTTTTCTCTTTATTTATATCGGGTTGTATTCCCAACTAAAATTAGTTTCGTGGAATGTTGAAAATTTAGGCAAATCAAAGTCAGACTCCGCAATTAGCTACATGGCAGGAGTTTTAAAAAAATTTGATATAATTGCCATTCAAGAAGTGGTGGCAGGTTATGGCGGAAGTCAAGCAGTAGCAAAACTAGCAGATGAGTTAAATAGAATGGGGGGTAAATGGGATTATGTAGTGAGCGAACCAACTTCTAGTAGTCCATATAAAACAGAACGTTATGCGTTTTTATGGAAAACAAGCATTGTAAAAAAAATAGGCGATTCGTGGCTCGAAAAAAAATATCATCTTGAGATAGAGAGAGAGCCATACTATGGAACATTTGAATATCAGTCTAAACAAATTACGCTAGCTAATTTTCATGCCATAACAAAAAGTAAACAACCAGAAACCGAAATAAAGTACTTTAAGTATTTACCAGAACAATATCCTCACTTAAATTTAATCTTCCTTGGAGATTTTAACTGTCCACAGTCTCATTCCGTTTTTAACACAATAAAAAAAATAGGGTATGAATCTGTGTTTATAAATCAAAAAACATCATTAAAAAACGAATGTAAAAATGGCAATTGTTTAGCTTCTGAATTTGATAATATTTGGATTAACAGTTCAAAAATTGGGATTATACAAAAACAAGTAATTCCTTTTTTTACTGATTTTGCCTCAATTAAAGAAGCAAGAGAAGTATCAGATCATATACCTGTTTGGGTTGAGATTTGTTTTAAAGAATAGGAATAAAAAATTGGATATACTCATAAAAATTGTGAGAAGCTGATTAAAAAGGGTAATGTCATATTAAGTGTGTAAAGTTATGCCCATAACATTTGTAAAATAGTCCAATAGTTTATGGTATAATGCCGATATAGTATGAA
>DAINSR010000040.1:0-11675 GCA_036741255.1 Flavobacterium sp. | reverse complement strand
TTTGCTAAAAAATTTGTCTTTTGCACCCACTTTTTGCCTTTTTTTCGTTCCGTAGCCCAGCTATGCAACTTAAAAAAGACTTCAATTTGATACAAAATCCTTAATTTTCGCTAAAATACAAAAAGTTTAAATCACTTCAGTATTTATATAGCCATTCGGTGTTATTTAGTATATTTTCGTTTTCTTAGAAAAGAGGCAATAAACCCAAAAATACCTAAGATTAATAAAGGCATTATAATTGTAATGATTTGAATTAAGGTATAATTGTCATATACTTTAATTTTGTCAAGCAGCGGTAAATCTACTTCTTTACTTCTTATGTTTATTAAACCGTTGTCATCTAATAAATAGTTAACACAATTCATCATAAACTCTTTATTACCATATAAATTATTAGTAAACTTATCAAAACCAAGTTCTAACGGATATCCATCTTTACTAATTTGGTTTTTTATAACATCACCATCTGCTATATAAATGATTTTTGACTCCTTGTTTATATCTTTAAAATTTGTGTCTTTTATTGGTAAAATTCTATTTTTATAAACCGATTTGAACTTGCCTTCGAGCAAAATTGCTAATGGGTGTAATCCGCCATTTGCATAGTCAGTGGGTTTAGTCTCTTCTGTAACCATATCTAACGAAATGGGTAGGGGAGTACCTATGCTCTTTGAATATTGCGAACTTGTTAAAAGAACTGTTTTTTTTATGCTGTTCTTTAAAATTTCTATGGGATTACAAAATTCAAACTTAATACCGTCCATATTTTTAACAACCGGATGATTTGATGCGGGATAAACAAAAGGGGCAAATTTCCAAGGAAAGTCCACATACTGTGTTTGACTGCCTTCATTTCCTGTAGCCAGTTTTATTACAGTAGCTTGTTCGTCTTTAATAAGTTGCCCGTTTACTCTAATGCCATATTGAAAAAACTGATCTGTTAAATTTAGGTCTAATGGATATGCTAATATTTGTGGCTGTGTCAATAAACTGTCCATATCTGCTTTTACTGCATCAATGAGCCATATTGACTTGCCTCCTTGAATAATAAACTGGTCTAAAGCTTGTTTTTCTTCATCTGAAAAAGCTTCTGTGGGTTTTGCAATGATGGCTAAGTCATATTTTTGAAGCTCTCGGATGGTCTCAATAGGCTTATTTTTAATAGAGTCTAATGTAAAAGGACCAATGTAGTAGCTTTCTTTAACTGTTTTTATAAAATCTGCAATGTAAATATCTTCTAACTCTCCGTTTCCCTTAATAACGGCAATTTTCTTTTGCTTTTTATTGGTAATTTTGTGCAATGCTTCTGCAAATGCAAACTCAAGATGTTGCACTGAACTGATAACTTTTTCTTCTGTTGAGGCCCCCATTAAATTTTTAAGTAAACCAACTTTTGTGCTTTTATCTTTATAGCTTGCAATTGCCCACGGGAAAACAACTTCTTGTGATTGTTTGCCTTTATCATCAATAGTTATACTTAGTGGCATTAAGCCTCTTTCATGAAATCGTTTCATTACAGAAACTCGGTCTTCTTCATTTTCAAAAGGATTTGCAAATTGAAATATTATGTTTGAGTTATAGGCAGAAAATTCTTCTAAAAGTTGCTTACTTTCATTTTGCAAACGTTTAAATTCTCCTGGGAATTTTCCTTCTAAAAATACATCTATATATAATGGTTCGTTTACAGATTCTATAATTTTTAAAGTTGTTTCAGACAAGGTATAGCGTTTATCTTTAGTAAGATCCAAACGCTTAAAAAAATAGTTGCTTAAAATATTTACGGATATTAAAACTAATGCCGTGATGGCTAATTTTTTTAAATTATTTTTTTTGGTTGCATTCATTATCCCTTTAACAATTTAAGTTGATATACCGTTGCGGCTAAAAAAAAGATTGTTATACTAACAAAATAAACAATATCACGAGTGTCTAAAACTCCTCTGCTCATACTTTTATAATGAAAATCCATACCTAAAGAGGCAACAACTGTGTTAAATTCGCCCATGAAACTTGCAACTCCATCAAAACCAAAATAAAAAATAAAGCATAAAAATACCGAAATAATAAAAGCAACAATTTGATTTTCTGATAGAGTAGAGGTAAATATCCCAATAGCCGTGTAGCCACTCATTAAAAATATCAAGCCAAAATAAGACCCAAGCGTGCTGCCCATGTCAATATTTCCCTCAGGATTTCCTAAATATGAAATGATAAAAACATATAATATTGTGGGAACTATGGCCATTAATATTAAAATTATTGCTCCAAAAAATTTTCCATTAACAATTTCCCAAAGTGATAATGGCTTTGTAAATAAAAGTTCTAATGTTCCTTGCTTTTTTTCATCAGAAAAACTTCGCATGGTAACAGACGGAATCAAAAAAATAAAAATCCACGGTGCTAGTTTAAAAAACGGACTCATATCGGCATAACCAGAGTTAGGAATGTTAAAATCACCTTCAAAAACCCACAAAAATAAACCGTTTAATATCAAGAAAATGGCTATAACTAAATATCCAATGGGCGACCCAAAAAAAGAATTAATTTCCTTAAAAAGTAGTGCTTTCATATTTCTTCATCTTCATTATTTGGTGCAAGATTAATTGCATTTGGTTGTTTTTTTTCAATCAAACAGTATAATTTGTTGGCAATGTTTAAAAGCTATTTAAAAAACATAGCATTTAGTTTTTAAATTTTAAGGTAACGGCATCTCTAAATTTTAAACCAATTAAAGAAGCAGCCGACCCCACTGTCTTTGGATTTCCGTTATATATGGCAATTTCTAAATACCCAGCATCATTAAATATAGCTAAATATTCGCCCTCAAAATCTTTTAAAGTTTTAGTAGGCGTAATTTTAAAATCGGCATATCCATTGTTTATCTTGCTAATAACTTTATTTTTAAAAACAATTTCAAAAGTTCTTTTCTTTGCTGTTTCTTCCACTATTTTTTTTGAAATATTAGTAACACAATTGCCAAAACTATCAATATAAATAACCATTCCTTTTATTTCATCTTGTGTTTCTGATACAACAACAGACGAAGAGTAAAATGTGTTTAAGGCATTAATTTCTTTACTAACAACACTCAAACTTCCTCCTTTTGCAACATGACATGCCACTGCTGCAAAAACATCTAAATCAGATGATTCATTTAGCCTGTCATGAATATTGATAACACCTATTTTTTGTGCTTCCTTTTTTTGTGTCAATATGTTTAAAATTCCGTTATCAGCAGCTATAAAATAATGGTCTTCCCACTGCATAATAATGTGTTCTATCCCTTCAGTTCGTTCAGTGTTTATACAAATTAAATGAATCGTGTTTTTTGGAAAACTAGACCAACTTGCATCAACAATATAACTCGCTTCAAAAAGGTTGAAACAATCTATTTCATGACTAATGTCTACAATTTTTGCGTCTATAAAATTAGATAAAATCTTGCCTTTTAAAGCCCCTACAAAATGGTCTTTGTTTCCAAAATCAGATGTTAGGGTAATTATTGACATAATTTTGTTTATAATTTAAATACAAGAAAACTAATTTTTTTCTTACATTTGATTGCAAAGCTAATGTATTTTTTAGCACATTAAAAACAATTTAAAAAATAAGCCTTTGAACGAAAGAATCATTGAATTAATTGACATTGCACCTAAAGATTTTTGGGGAACTCAAGATGCTAATTTAGATGCCATCAAAAAATATTTTCCCAAGCTAAAAATTGTTGCTCGTGGCACTACATTAAAAGCCTATGGCGAAGAAGATGTGCTTAATGAATTTGAACTGCGTTTTAATCGATTAATGCATCATTTTACTCGTTTTAATAGAATTGACGATAATGTAATTTTCAGAATCTTAGAAAGTAATCATTCAGACACTCAAATTTTAGATCATAAAGATCAAGTTTTAGTTCACGGAATTGGAGGTAAACTTATCAAAGCCATGACTCCAAACCAACATAAACTTGTGGAATTATTACACAAAAATGATATGGTTTTTGCTATTGGTCCTGCTGGTACAGGCAAAACTTATACTGGTGTTGCCATGGCAGTTAAAGCCTTGAAAGAAAAACAAATTAAACGAATTATTCTTACGCGTCCTGCTGTTGAGGCCGGAGAAAATCTTGGTTTTCTTCCTGGCGATATGAAAGAAAAACTAGATCCATATATGCAACCTCTTTATGATGCCTTGCGTGATATGCTTCCGCCTCAAACGCTTGATGACTATTTGTTAAAGGGCATCATACAAATTGCACCCCTTGCTTTTATGAGGGGACGCACACTAGATAACGCTTTTGTTATTTTAGATGAAGCTCAAAATACTACCCACAATCAAATGAAAATGTTTTTAACTCGAATGGGGAAAAATGCCAAGTTTTTAATAACAGGCGATCCAGGTCAGGTAGATTTACCCAGACGCACTATATCAGGCTTAAAAGAGGCAATTCTTGTTTTAAAAGATATTGAAGGTATTGGAATCATTTATCTTGATGATAAAGACATTGTGCGACACAGATTAGTTAAAAAAGTTATTGATGCTTATAAAAGCATAGAAAATCATGACTAATTTGTAAAGTAGTATTTTATAGTTTCAAAAAACGCTTATTCTACGTTACAGACAACTTCAATTTTAAAATTGCTAAACACACTTAAACCCATTACATTTGCATTATAAAATAAAATTTAATGAACACAATTACAACAACAAATTTTAATTTTCCTGGTCAAAAATCTGTTTATAATGGAAAAGTAAGAGAGGTTTACAATATAAACGACGATGTATTAGTAATGATTGCCACTGATAGGCTTTCTGCATTTGATGTGGTATTACCAAAAGGTATTCCGTTTAAAGGGCAAATTTTGAATCAAATTGCAACTAAATTCATGGAATTAACTGCTGATATTGTTCCTAATTGGTTATTAGCAACCCCAGACCCGAATGTTGCCATAGGACATTTGTGCCAACCTTTTAAAGTGGAAATGGTTATAAGAGGGTATTTAGCAGGGCACGCAGCACGAGAATATGCCTCTGGAAAACGAACCTTGTGTGGTGTGGCATTGCCAGATGGGTTAAAAGAAAATGATCAATTCCCAAAAACTATGGGGCCTATTATCACTCCCACAACAAAAGCAGCAAATGGCTCACATGATGAAGATATTTCTAAAGAAGCCATTTTAGCTAACGGCATTGTTTCTGAATCTGACTATGAAATTTTAGAGCAATATACGCAAGCATTATTTGAGAGAGGCACACAAATTGCTGCATCAAGAGGACTAATTTTAGTTGATACAAAATATGAATTTGGAAAAACTAAAGATGGTAAAATTGTTTTAATTGATGAAATCCACACCCCAGATTCTTCTCGTTATTTTTATGCAGATGGTTATCAGGAAAGACAAGATAAAGGCGAATCACAAAAGCAATTATCTAAAGAATTTGTGCGTCAATGGCTTATTGCTAATGGTTTTCAGGGTAAAGACGGACAGCAAATTCCAGCTATGACTGACGAGTATATTGAAACAGTATCTAACCGTTACATAGAGTTGTATGAAAATATAATTGGCGAAAAATTTGTAAAAGCTCCTGTAGAAAATATTAACCAAAGAATAGAAAAAAATATATTATCCTATTTGAATAAATTTTACTAGTGTGTACTAATTTTTTAAAAAAATTTCTTCAAATTAATTATTGATAGCAACTTTTAAATTAAGGAAACCTCTAAAAACTACTATCATTTGTCATTTTTTTGAAATCCGAATTTCTCATGACTAAACGAGTTTTTAGAGGTGTCCTTAAATAATCAAACACAATCTAAAATTAAAAAGAAGAATAAAAATTACTGCACTAAAAATGCTTTAGTAAGTTTTTGACCTTCACTTTCAAGTTCTAATAAATGCAGTCCGGCAGTAAGCTGTGATACATCTACACAGTTATTAAATGTGTTAGATTGATATACAACACGCCCGTTAATATCATAAATAGTAACTTTTGAAATTGTTTTGTCAGTGGCAACATTAAGAACATCTGAAGCAGGGTTTGGATACAAAACAATGTTTGTAGTACTAAAAAATTGGTTTGATGCTGATAGAGTACCACCAACTTCAAATGCTCCAGCATCATTAACACCTTCTCTGTTATAATTTCTTTGATCTACCATTGGAATACTAACCCCTGTTGTTGCTGTACAAAAATCATCTGAAGCAGAACCACTTGTAATTTCTAGCACCGATGTGGAACCTCCTAAATTAGATAAGGTACCTGTTAAACCTGCCTGTGTAGCTGTTTTTCCTTTTTGATTGTTTTTTGCCACATCATCTACTAATGTGGGAGCTAAATCTAAGCCTCCCATCACACAATTTACCACATTTGTAGTATTTGTATTTTGAAAACTTATAGCTTTAATATTCACATCATTGTTTGCTACAATAATAGAGTTATAAGCACTAAAGTTAGTAAAAGCATTTGTAACACCTGCAAAACGCAACCCAGCTCTTAGTGGGGCAGCATGTGTGTTATTAAATACTGTGGCATGCACAAGTTTTAAAGTAACATTACCTGAACTACCATCGCCACCAGCAGTTGTTGTCCAAAAAGCACAAGCAGTGTAAACAGCCCCACCACCATTACCAGATGATGGACTTGTTGCCGCATTATTTGATATAGTGCTGTTTTCTATGTTTACATCTAATTTATAATTGTTTCCAGAACCATTATTTCCATTCAAATATAAGCCACCACCATTTCTAGCTGTATTGGCATTTATTAATGTACGAGAAATATTCACAACATTACTAATAAAAGCCGCATTGTTAGGAGCCGCAATTATAGCACCACCATCTGCCAAACTAGTGTTGTTTTGAATACTACAATCAATAATATCAACATTTGAACCAGCAATACCTACTCCTCCACCATTTGTTGTTGTGTAATTATTAGTTACGATTAAATTTTTTAATTGAACCAACCCTGTTATTTTATCTATATTAATTCCTCCGCCATTTGCACTAGAATTACCGTTTCTAATGGTTAGGTTTTCAATGGTAACATTTAAAGCTACAGCCGCAGTTGATGCCACACTAATTACACGAGTTCCTGTACCTCCAGTACCTGATGCAACCGCAGCTTGTATAATATCAGTCGCAGGGTTTGAACCCCTAAGGGTGATACTTTTGTCAATGCTAACAGTTTCTGTAAATGTTCCAGAAATTAAAATAACATCTCCTGAAACTGCAGCAGTTACTGCAGCCGAAATTGTTGGATAGGAGCTTCCGCCCTGAATACTAACAGTTTGTGCTAATACTAATGTTGATATTCCAACAAATAAAAGAGTAAAAATTTTTTTCATATTTAGATAATTATTTGTTTTTGTAGGTTATATGTAATTGCTTTATTTTCAACGGTATTTACTTTATAAATCATTATTTTTCATAGGGGGTTCTACGGCATACTTTGTAATTTCACTTTTTGTTTTGTGCTTTTTGTGAAACAGCTATTGCACAAAGTTTCCTCAAAGTAGCTTCCTCAAAGTGGTTTCACAGAGGGAAAAAAGAGCATCTTAAAAAAATAATTAAGCTGATTGGGTATTATTTACCTTCTTTGTATTCTTTCCATTTTTTTTGACGCTCATGACCTAAAACAGCTTTCATTTTGTTAAATGTATTGTTTCCTAAAACCTTTAAAGCCTCTTTCTTCTCTTCTGTATTATCAGCAAATTTGGTTTCAATTTCTTTATTCTGTTTAAAACGATCTAACTGAATTTCATATATCGCTTTAGCATCTGCTTCATTAAGTTCTAAAACTTTGGTCATTTCGTCAGTAAATTTTTGAGCTTTTTTTTCAGGATTTTGTGCGTTTCCAACTAAACCAAGAAACAATGTAAAAAATACAGTGAATAATTTAATAGTCTTCATTTTTATTAGGTTTTTATTGTTAATTTGATAGGTGCAATGTAATTATTAATTTTAATAATTTGTGTTTTTTATTTGTTCAAATAGGTTTAAATTCTAGTCAAACTAGATGAATTGTTTGCTACTTTTCATTGTTTTTAATGATGGGAATAATTGTGTGTATTTCTATTTTAGTTTTGGGGATCTAAAATGAAATATCGGTAATACGAGGTTGTCAGGCTTTTAATCTGGGAGTTATTTTAGGACACTTTTAGATTTAAAAAATCATTTAATTGTTTGTTTAAAGTGTTTGAAAAATTAATTTCATATTCTTTTTTTCTATACTTTGTAATGGGTTGAATACCCATAATTACATTTGAAATAAACAATTCGTCAGATTTTTGTAAGTCAAAGGGAGATATTGACTTTTCAATACATTCAAATCCATCGATTTTATTGATTATATTGATGAGTTGTTTTCTCATAATTCCGTTCAAACAACCATCTGATAGTGGTGGGGTATAGATAGTTGAATTTGATTTCATGAAAATAGACCCATTGAGTGCCTCTACAATATTTTTATCTTCATTGAGCAACAAACAATTTTGAAGGTCATTTTCTTTTGCAAAAATGCTTCCAGTAATGTTAATCATTTTGTTTGTTGTTTTTAAAGTAGAAAGCAAGTGCTTTGATACATAAAAATCTTTATATAAATCTACTTCATAAAGATTACTAGGCACCATATAAGCAGCCTGAAAAAGTGGAGTTGCTTGCACGATAAAACCAGTGTTAATATCTTTTGGTAAATAATAACCTCCATCATTTCTATAAACAGTGAAACGAACACGTGCGGCAGTATTCAACCGCATACTTTGAAGCAAATTAAAAATTTGTTCTTCAAAATATTCTAATGTAAAATTCATAGGAATTTCCATTCTACATATTCGCATTGAAGACATTAGTCTAAAATAATGTTCTTCTAAAAATAGAATAGTATTGTTCGCTACTTTAATGGTTTCAAAGAGAGCATCTCCATATAAAAAACCTCTATTATTTTCTAACGCTACTGAACTAAATTGTTGAATAATTCCGTTATGATTGATCATGGAAACAAATTAGATTTATAACTAAAAATTTAATTATACCGACCCAAGCACGTGTTTAAGATCAGAAATTTGATTTTCCCAGAGCAGTTTTGCTTGTTCAATTTCAGATGGTTCTGCAAAATCAATAATTACAATAGACACATCTTTAGTTATTTCATCAACTAATAGTTTAATTTCAAAATAGTATTCGCTATCATTTCCGTCTTGATTAAGCCATTTGAATTTAACGCGTTCATCTGTTTTTTTTGAGACTAGTTTTGCGTTTTCTTCGCTATCATCCCAAATAAATGTAAAAAATTCACCTCTAGAATTAACATTATTTGCAAACCATTCTGACAGACCTGAGGGGGTTGATATATATTGATACAATAATTGCGGAGAAGCCATTATTGGAAACTCAATCTCAAATTTAACTTTAACTTCCATTATTTTTTTAAAATTTTTTCGAATATATAATTTTAAAACGAAACAAAAAAACTAAAATTGAAAATTATTTTTTTAAAAAAAATCAAAAAAATAACAAAACGTTTTGCTTACCATTAAGGCAATTAATATTTATGGTTGTTGTGATTTGTTGTTTTTAGAAAAACCATTTTTACGTAGTTCATCTTCTTGAAATGAAATATCGATGTTTAATACCTAAAAAAACACTGTGATTCAGGTGTAAAAGCTTGTTTGGGCTTTCGTTGGGGAAAATGGATAGCTGCTAACCGTGATCTTTTATTCATTCTTCTGCTAAATCATCAAATTTTTCAAATCTTCTTCATTATGAACAGAACCAACGTGATTTAAAACTTTTCTTTTGTTTTGTTGATACTGTACAACTTGAACAACTTTAGTATCAGATGTCGTATTTACTACCCTAATTTTCATAAGGACCACATTAGTGCGGTAAAAATAGTATTTTAAATGTAAAAATTACTGATTAACCACACTTTACAACCAAGAGGGACAAGTCAGGAGAGGTAATCATAAATACTAAACTATTTTTTTGAAAACTTTTTTTGATTGGCATTAAATCAAAAAAAATATACAATTAATTTTTTCAATAAGATAGGAAATAGTACTTTTGCACATTAAAAATTTCATTAAAAAATAAACAATGAAGCCAATTACAAAAGAGGTGTATCTAAAATGGTATGAGGAAATGCAATTTTGGAGAAAATTTGAAGATAAACTTGCTGCACTATATATTCAGCAAAAAGTGAGAGGTTTTTTGCATTTATATAATGGACAAGAAGCCATTTTAGCAGGGGCATTACACGTAATGGAATTAGGTGGAAAAGATAAAATGATTACTGCTTATAGAAATCACGTGCAGCCCATTGGAATGGGGGTAGATCCAAGAAAAGTTATGGCAGAATTATTAGGAAAAGTTACTGGTACTTCAAAAGGTATGGGTGGTTCTATGCATATTTTTTCTAAAGAACATGGATTTTATGGAGGACACGGAATTGTAGGGGCTCAAATTCCAGTAGGAGCAGGGATGGCTTTTGCAGATCAATACCTCCAGACAGGAGGTGTAACCATTACTTGTTTTGGAGACGGAGCCGCTCGTCAAGGTTCTTTACATGAAGCTTTTAACATGGCAATGTTGTGGAAATTACCCGTGGTATTTGTGTGTGAAAACAATCAATATGCTATGGGAACTTCAGTAGAAAGATCCGCTAATCATACTGATATTTGGAAACTTGGTTTGGGTTATGAAATGCCATGTGGACCTGTTGATGGCATGAATCCTGTAAAAGTTGCTGAGGCTATGGAAGAGGCAATTGAAAGAGCCCGTCGTGGTGACGGACCAACTTTTTTAGAAATGAAAACGTATAGATACAGAGGACATTCTATGTCAGACGCACAATTATATAGGTCAAAAGATGAAATAGAAGAGTACAGAAAAATTGATCCTATACCTCAAGTTTTAGATATTATTGTAGATAATAAATATGCAACAGATGCAGAAATTGAAGTTATTGATAAAAGAGTGAAAAGTTTAGTTGAAGAGTGTGAAAAATTTGCTGAAGAATCTGAATTTCCACCAGTCAATCAACTATATGATGTTGTTTACAAACAAGAAAATTATCCATTCATACCCCATAAATTATAACAGATGGCAACAGTAGTAACAATGCCTCGCTTGAGCGATACAATGACCGAAGGAACCGTGGCAACTTGGTTAAAAAAAGTTGGTGATAAAATTAGCGAAGGTGATATTTTAGCTGAAATTGAAACCGATAAAGCAACTATGGAATTTGAATCTTTCAATGAAGGTACTTTATTATACATTGGAATACAAGAAGGCGAAACGGCAACAGTAGATTCTTTGCTGGCTATAATTGGTAATGAAGGCGAGGATATAGCCGCTCTCATTACGGGAGGAGCTTCAATAGAACATATAGATAAAGCAACAAACGAAAGTTCAAACAAATCTGTGGCTACAGAAGTAGTAAAATCTAACGCAGTTGTAATCCCAAAAGATGTGATAGTTGTTACTATGCCAAGGTTGAGTGATACAATGACTACAGGAACTGTGGCAACTTGGTTAAAAAAAGTGGGTGATAAAGTAGCTGAGGGAGATATTTTAGCCGAAATAGAAACCGATAAAGCAACCATGGAGTTTGAATCTTTCAACCAAGGTACTTTGTTATTTATTGGAATTAATGAAGGCGAATCGGCACCCGTGGAT
>DAINSR010000039.1:0-12191 GCA_036741255.1 Flavobacterium sp. | reverse complement strand
ATCCCTGTAATGGAAGGCTATGGACTTACAGAAACGTCTCCAGTAATCTCTGTTAACGATATGAGAAATGGCGGTTTTAGGATAGGTACTGTGGGAAAAGTATTAGAAGGTATAGATGTAAAAATTGCAGAAGATGGCGAAATTCTCTGCAAAGGACCTAATGTTATGATTGGCTACTACAAAGAAGTCGAAAAAACAAACGAAGCACTAACTCCCGAAGGCTATTTTCACACAGGCGATATTGGCGAAATTGATAAAGACGGTTTTCTTAAAATAACTGATCGCAAAAAAGAAATGTTTAAAACCTCTGGAGGAAAATATGTGGCTCCTCAAGTTTTAGAAAATATGTTCAAACAGTCGCGTTTTATTGAACAAATTATGGTCATAGGCGATGGCGAAAAAATGCCCGCAGCACTTATTCAACCAAATTTTGAGTTTCTAAAAGAATGGGCCACAAGAAAAAATATTAACATTGGCAATACAAATGAGGATATGGCTACAAATGTGGCTGTTATTGAAAGAATTCAAAAAGAAGTTGATGCAGTCAATGAAAATTTTGGTAACTGGGAAAAAATTAAACGTTTTGAACTCACTCCCAATATCTGGAGTATAGACGCAGGTCATTTAACTCCAACTATGAAATTAAAACGAAAAAATATTAAAGAAATTTATATTGACTTGTACAATAAAATTTATGAAAAACTGTAACCCTAAATAATTGATAACTATTTATAAAAAAAAAATACTATGCATACATAGTATTTTTTTATCTTTGAATATAATTTTCAAATCCTTAGAAATGAAAGAAAAAACTATAGATTATGTATTACGCTATACATGGCAAGCCGTTTCTAGAATGTATAATGAAGAAGCATTAAAATATAATGCCACTATGGCAACGGGTTTTGTTCTTTTAAGTATTGATAAAGAAAAAGGAACTCCATCAACTGCACTTGGTCCTCAAATGGGAATGGAGGCAACAAGTTTAACAAGAATTTTAAAGTCTATGGAAGAAAAGGGATTAATCAGTAGAAAGAAAAATCCTGCTGATGGCAGAGGAGTAATAATAGAGCTTACCCCTTTTGGTCAGGAAAAAAGAGAACTATCAAAATCAACTGTTTTAAAATTTAATGAAGCCATAAAAAAAGAAGTTTCCCCAGAGAAATTAAAAAATTTTATGGAAGTTACTGATGTAATCAACGAATTAATTTCAAGAAAAAATATATTTTAAAAGATTCTATAAATATTTAAAAATGAAGCGTATCATAAAAAAAATTGCAGTAATTGGGTCGGGCATCATGGGTAGTGGCATTGCTTGTCATTTTGCAAACATTGGTCTTGAAGTTTTACTGCTCGATATAATTCCTACTGATGTAACAGATATTGAGAAACAAAAAGGATTAACCATAGAAAGCCAAGCTGTTAGAAATCGAATTGTAAACGAACATCTTTCAAATGCTATAAAATCTAAGCCATCGCCTCTTTATCATCCTAGTTTTACTTCTAGAATCACAACTGGTAACACCACTGATGATATATCTAAAATAGCAACTGCAGACTGGATTATTGAAGTGGTTATAGAACGATTAGACATCAAAAAAAGTGTTTTTGAGCAAATTGACACTTTTAGAAAACCAGGAACATTGGTAACATCAAACACTTCTGGCATTCCTATTCATTTAATGAGTGAAGGCAGAAGCGACGATTTTCAAAAACATTTTTGTGGTACACACTTTTTCAATCCTGCACGCTATTTAAAACTATTTGAAATAATTCCAGGACCTAAAACTTCGCCTGAAATTATTGATTTTTTGGGTAATTATGGCGAAAAATTCTTAGGAAAAACATCGGTTATTGCAAAAGATACTCCCGCATTTATTGGAAATAGAATAGGAATTTTTGGTATTCAAAGTTTGTTTCATCAAGTAAAAGAAATGGGCTTAACGGTTGAAGAAGTAGATAAACTAACTGGTCCTGTAATTGGAAGACCTAAATCGGCAACATTTAGAACGGTTGATGTAGTTGGTTTAGACACTTTAGTACATGTAGCCAACGGAATTTATGAAAATTGCCCAAATGACGAAGCACATGAATTATTTAAAACTCCCGATTTTATTAATAAAATGATAGAAAACAAATGGCTGGGAAGCAAAACCGGTCAGGGATTCTACAAAAAAATTGGGAATGAAATTTTAACTTTAGACTTAAATACTTTAGAATATAGACCTAATAAAAAAGCGTCTTTCTCTACCTTAGAATTAACAAAAATAATTGAAAAGCCAATTGATAGATTTAGTGTATTAGTTACTGCTAAAGATAAAGCAGGAGATTTTTACAGAAAAAACTTTGCTACCATGTTTCAATATTGCTCAAACAGAATTCCTGAAATTACAGACGCTTTCTACAAAATAGACGACGCAATGAAAGCTGGTTTGAAATATGGGATGCCATTGGTATTGAAAAAGGAATTGAACTTATGAAGGCGGAGGGTTATCAACCAGCAACATGGGTTTTAGAGATGTTAGCATCAGGAAACAACTCTTTTTATACTATTAAAGAAGGAGCAACACACTTTTACTCCATCATCAATAAAAAAGTGGAGAAAATTCCAGGTCAAGATGCTTTTATTATCTTAAATAACATTCGCGAAAGCAAAAAAATATGGAATAATAACGATGCAATAATTACCGATTTAGGTGATGGTATCATCAATTTAGAATTTGCATCTAAGATGAACTCTATTGGTGCTGGAGTTTTACAAGGTATTAATAAAGCTATTGATATTGCCGAAAAGGAATATAATGGATTAGTAATTGGGAATCAAGGAGCAAATTTTTCTGTTGGTGCAAATATTGGAATGATTTTCATGATGGCAGTAGAGCAAGAATATGACGAATTAAACATGGCCATAAAAATGTTTCAAGACACCATGATGCGTTGCCGATACTCGTCAATCCCAGTTATTGCAGCTCCACATGGAATGACTCTTGGTGGTGGGTGCGAATTGGTAATGCACGCTGACAAGGCTGTTGCCGCTGCTGAAACTTATATTGGTTTAGTTGAATTTGGCGTTGGTGTTATCCCTGGTGGTGGAGGTTCAAAAGAAATGACACTGAGGGCTTCTGATTTATTTCGTAAAAACGATGTAGAACTTAACGTGCTTCAAGAATATTTTTTAACAATAGGAATGGCAAAAGTGGCTACATCTGCTTATGAAGGTTTTGATTTAGGGGTACTTTTAAAAGGACGAGACGGCATAGTGGTGAACAAAGATCGCCAAATAGCGACCGCTAAACAAGTGGCTATGCAAATGGCTGAGCAGGGCTATACACAACCCATAAAACGAAAAGACATTAAAGTATTAGGAAAACAAGCACTCGGGATGTTTTTAGTGGGAACAGATCAAATGGAAGCAGGTAAATACATTTCTGAACATGATAAAAAAATTGCCAACAAATTAGCCTATGTTATGGCTGGTGGCGATTTATCTGAACCTACTTTAGTATCTGAACAATATTTATTAGATTTAGAAAGAGAAGCATTTTTATCATTAACAGGTGAAAGAAAAACATTAGAAAGAATTCAGTACATGTTAACTAAAGGGAAGCCATTGAGAAATTAGTATTAAGTATTAAAAATTAAGACCTATGCATAATTTTGAAAAATTAAAGATTTGGCAAAAAGCAATGGACGTAGCAGTTGAAGTTTACAAAGTTTCTCTTTTACTTCCAATTGATGAGAAATTCAATCTAATTCATCAAATTAAGAAATGTGCCGTTTCTATTCCATCAAATATTGCAGAAGGTTCTGGAAGAAATTCTAATAAAGAATTCATTCAATTTTTAGGAATTGCAAATGGTTCTACATTTGAACTTATCACACAACTAATTTTAGCAAAACAATTAAGTTTAGCTGATGAAGAAATAATCCAACTAATTATTAATCAATTAGTTGAAATTAGTAACATGAGTTTTTCTTTCCAAAAATCTCTTAAAGAAAATTAATAAAACGATTGGAAAGTCTTAATACTTAATACTCCAATCTTAATACAAATAAATATGAAAACAGCATATATAATTTCAGGTTTTCGAACTGCCGTAGGGAAAGCACCCAAAGGAGTTTTTCGATTTAAAAGACCAGATGAATTAGCCGCAGAAACCATCGAATACATGATGGCACAAATGCCTGATTTTGATAAAACACGAATTGATGACGTTATGGTAGGAAATGCCATGCCAGAAGCAGAACAAGGCTTAAACATGGGGCGTTTAATCTCTTTAATGGGATTAAAAATTACCGATGTACCCGGAGTAACCATAAATAGATATTGTGCTTCTGGACTAGAAACCATCGCCATAGCAACAGCTAAAATACAATCGGGAATGGCAAATTGTATCATTGCGGGGGGGGCAGAAAGCATGAGTTATATTCCCATGGGGGGCTACAAACCCACTCCAGATTACAAAGTTGTGGCGGCAGGTAACGAAGATTATTATTGGGGAATGGGATTAACCGCAGAAGCAGTGGCAACACAATTCAACGTTTCTCGTACTGATCAAGATGAGTTTGCTTATCAATCGCACATAAAAGCACTAAAAGCACAAGCGGATGGTAAATTTGACAAACAAATTGTTCCAATAACCGTAGAACAAACATTTATCAATGAAAAGGGTAAAAGAGAAAGCAAATCATATATTGTGAATAAAGACGAGGGACCAAGAGCAGGAACTTCAATTGAAGCCCTATCTAATTTAAAACCCGTATTTGCCGCTGATGGTTCTGTTACAGCAGGAAACTCCTCTCAAATGAGTGATGGAGCCGCTTTTGTTGTAATCATGAGTGAGGAAATGGTAAAAGAATTAAACTTAGAACCAATTGCAAGATTGGTAAGTTATGCTACATCTGGGGTAGAACCAAGAATCATGGGAATGGGTCCAGTAACCGCCATTCCAAAAGCACTGAAACAAGCGGGATTAAAACAAAACCAAATCGATTTAATTGAATTAAATGAAGCTTTTGCAGCTCAATCAATAGCTGTTATAAGAGAATTAGGTTTAAATCCTGAAATTGTAAACGTAAATGGTGGAGCCATTGCATTAGGGCACCCACTAGGTTGCACAGGTGCTAAACTATCGGTGCAGTTGTTTGATGAAATGCGACTTAGAAACAGCAAATACGGAATCGTTTCAATGTGTGTAGGCACAGGGCAGGGTGCAGCAGGAGTTTTTGAATTTCTGAAATAAAAAAATGATAAAGACCTATGAAACATAACTTCAAAATCTTAAAACATAGATTTTGTCAATGGAAATAGCAACTGATATTCACAAAATAACAATATAATTTCCTAATAATCAAGTATATGATTTAATTAGTCAAATGAATAGAACTGTAGTTTCAATGCTTTCTAATATTACAACAGTTCCAAACAAAGTAAACACTCATTTAAAGCATTTTTAAAATTAGTCTTGGTTCATCTCTCGAATTACAAACACAACTATTAATTGTAATATAAAATAAATACTTAACCGAAGAAAAATGATTAGAAGTTAAAAATAGGAATATTGAATTACAAAAAAAAAGACTACTGGTATTATCAGTAAATTGGTTTAATCATTTCTCGTAGTTACTTCTTTCTCTTTTTTCTAAAAAAATAAAAATTATGTCAAATATCATCAGAGGAGGTCAATTCCTCATTAAAGAAACAAAATGCGAAGACATTTTCACACCAGAAGACTTCAATGAAGAACAAATTATGATGCGAGATTCGGCCATCGAATTTGTAGATAAAGAATTATGGCCTAACAAAGAACGCTTTGAAAAAAAAGACTATGCCCTTACAGAATCTATAATGAAAAAAGCTGGCGAACTAGGTTATCTTAGTATTGCAGTACCACAGGAATATGGAGGAATGGGAATGGGCTTTATTAATACTGTTCTCGTTTGTGATTATATATCTGGAGCAACTGGTTCATTTTCAACGGCTTTTGGTGCACATACGGGTATTGGAACGATGCCAATTACCCTATACGGAACTGAAGAACAAAAGCAAAAATATGTCCCAAAATTAGCTTCTGGTGAGTGGTTTGGTGCGTATTGTTTAACAGAACCCGGAGCTGGATCTGATGCCAACTCAGGAAAAACAAAAGCGGTACTTTCTGAAGACGGCACACATTATAAAATTACGGGAGGTAAAATGTGGATTTCAAATGCTGGGTTTTGCCAACTCTTTATTGTTTTTGCTCGTATTGAAGATGATAAAAATATCACAGGTTTTATTGTAGAAAACAATCCTTCAAACGGAATTTCTCTTGGTGATGAAGAGCACAAACTGGGTATTCGTTCTTCTTCTACACGTCAGGTATTTTTTAATGAAACAAAAGTTCCTTTAGAAAATATGTTGGCAGCTCGTGGTGAAGGGTTTAAAATTGCCATGAACGCACTTAATATAGGACGAATAAAACTTGCCGCCGCTTGTTTAGATGCACAAAGAAGAACCATAAGTACTGCTATAAACTACGCAAACGAAAGACATCAATTTAACGTTCCTATTTCAAGTTTTGGAGCTATTCAAGCAAAAATTGCCGAAATGGCAACAAGTGCTTACGCTGGAGAAAGTGCCACTTATAGAGCAGCAGCTGATATTGAAAACAGAATCAACATTAGAATAAGTGAAGGAAATTTACACCAAGAAGCCGAGTTAAAGGGGGTTGAAGAATTTGCCATTGAATGTTCTATATTAAAAGTAGCCGTTTCTGAAGATGTTCAAAATTGTACAGATGAAGGAATCCAAATTTTTGGTGGTATGGGATTTTCAGAAGATGCACCCATGGAAAGTGCCTGGAGAGATGCACGAATTACTAGAATTTATGAAGGGACGAACGAAATTAACAGAATGCTTTGTGTGGGGATGGTAGTTAAAAAAGCCATAAAAGGGCATGTAGATTTAATAACCCCCGCTATGGCAGTTGTCAATGAATTAATGGAAATTCCTTCTTTTGATGTGCCAGATTATTCAGAATTATTTGCCGAAGAAAAAGAAATGATTGTAAAACTCAAAAAAGTTTTTTTAATGGTTGCGGGGGCTGCAGTTCAAAAATACGGTACAGAATTAGAATCGCACCAACAACTTTTAATGGCGGCAGCTGACATCTTAATCGAAATTTATATGGCAGAAAGCACCCTGCTCAGAACAGAAAAATTGGCAAAAAAAGAGGGTGCAGACAAAGTGCAAGAACAAATAGCGATGGCTCAGTTGTATCTGTATCATGCCGTAGATATTATTAACCAAAAAGGAAAAGAAGGAATTGTTTCTTTTGCTGAAGGAGAAGAACAACGCATGATGCTCATGGGCTTAAAACGTTTTACTAAATATACAAACATGCCCAATGTGATAGCTTTGCGAGAAAAAATTGCTTCAAAACTAATTGCAGAAAATAAATATATTTTTTGACTATTATCCAACAAAATTAAAAAATAACCAATAAAATTCTATCAGCCCTTGTAATTACAAGGGTTGTGTTTTTGTTTAAAAAAAGACTTTAATTGGTTGCAAAACTCCTAGACAACTTCAAAGTATGCTTTTTTATATTTTTTCTATAAAAGGAATTTCAGGATTTAAAATTTCTTGAATTAAACTAATGAGTGAACTTTTAAAATCTTCTAAAATCTCTTTATTAACAGAGTTATCTACTTGTTTCTTGTCTAAAGCAAAGGGCATAAAACCAGATTTCATGTTTTTAAATGAAATTATACCAGCCTCAATAGGATAGTTTTTATATTCTTCAACGCTTTCAAACATCAAAATATAACAAAGCAATTGAATTATTTTCTCGTACTTAGTGTCTAGGGTTAATTTTGTAAAATCATTCAGCAATAAGTTTTTTGACTCCACTTTTCCTGTTTTGTAGTCAATAATTCGTATGGTATTATTTCGCAATTCAATTCTATCAACACCACCAAAAATTTTAATTTCATAAGGTAAACTATCGTCTGAAATTTTACCATGAAAGCGTTGTTCTAAAAATAAAATTTTAACTTCGTCTCCTTGTAACAAAAGTTCTTTTTCCATTTTTAAAAAAAGTTCCACATTTTGTTTTGCTACTTCAAATGCTAATAAGTTTTTCCCTTTTTTAATGTCACCCTCTTTGTAAATGGTTTTAAACTGATTAGTGGTTTCAATATCAACTTTCTTTTCCAAGTCATCAATATCCGAAATAGATAAATTTACTCCTATATAAGGCTCGTATAATTTTTTTAATGTTTCGTGAATTACAGTTCCTAACGTTCTAATTTCAATATTTTCTTCAACCTCTTCAACCTCTCTTAAACCTAAAATTTGCTGAATATAAAACTGAATTGGATTTCTTAGATAGGTGGTTAATGAAGTGGGAGAAAAACCGTTTCCAGTTGCAATTTCTTTTAAACGATTTAAAACATGCTGCGTTTTTTCAATCTTAATGGGTTCATAAGCTAATGAAGGCAAATGAGCATTGTAGATAGTATTTTTTTTGATAAGATGCGGAAAATCAATCTCGAGTTGGGTTATGAACCTACTTTTCTCCCCAGAATCAATTCCGTCAGAATTATCTGAATTGTATATGATATAGATATTTTTTGCTCTATATAATAAATGATAAAAATGATAACTATAAATGGCATCTTTTTCTCTAAAAGTGGGTAGTCCTGCTTCTTTTTTTATATCAAAAGGAATAAACGAATTAACACTTTTTGCAGATGGAAGTTTGCCTTCATTTACAGAAGTGATGATTATGTTTTCAAAATCAAGAGCCCTACTTTCTAGTACTCCCATAATTTGCAATCCACTCAAGGGCATACCTTCAAAAGATACTTCTGCAAATTCAACAATACTTTTATAAACAGCTTGCAATCCCGTTAGTGTTGTAATACTTTTATACGTTTCTATAAAAGTCTCTATTCTATTGAGTACACTAAATATTGTATATAAAAAAGCTTTTGAAATTCGATCTTCTTCAAGATTATTGTCAAGTTGGGTTTTTATTATAAGTATAATTCTCTTAAATCGAGTTAAAACTTCAGCTGCATCATCACTACATCTAGAAAAAATTAAATCAAACAATTCATTTGCTTCACTTGTATTTTGTTGATTATGAATTTGAAAAAGTTTATCAACAGAAAAAAAGCTGAAATTATTTTTTTTAATAATTCTATCTACACTTTTTGCATTTAAATAAGGAGCTACTAAGGCATGATTTAATATATCTAAAACCTCTTTATAGTAATAGGTATATTGATTTTCATTACGTTGTTTAGCATTGATATGTAATTTGAATAGCTTAGAAACTAACAACTGAGCCGGATTATTTTTACTGGGATACCCCATAGTAACGTTTAAACTTTCTACTGCTTGAGGTAAATTAAACAATACGGGGAGCAGTAAATTTTCATCACCAAGAACAACAGCTGTGTTTTCAAGATTTGGATTAGTTTTTTGAATTTCTTCAATTAAATTGCCAACAATTTTTGTTTGCCCCACTGTTTTTGGTGTGCCAATAATTTGAATGTTTTTATCAATTTCAAAGTGATTTTCTATCCATTGAAAGGGTTGATGTGCATAATGCTTCCAATCGTTCTTATATTTTCTTATAAAATATCCCGCATCATGATAGGTATCTTGCAGTATTTTATAATCAATATCCCAATATATAAGTGCTTTTTCATGAAGTAATAGCTGTTGGAAAATCTGTTCTTCAGCTTTATTAAGAGCATTAAAACCTGCAAATACTATTTTTTTTAAGCCTGAAATTTGATCTATATATTTTTTTAAATTTTGTATGGCTTCTCTGTATAACAGCCCCTGATATCCTATTTTTTTATTTAAAAGATGTTGGTATAGCGAATTATAATAAAGGGGCAGTTTATTCCAAAATTCAAGGGTAGCATCTATAAGTTTTGTTAACTGATTGATTTCTAAATCCCATCTTTTGAGAGCTTCCACTTCTTTTAAATAGTCAAAAATATATTTTGGGTCTAATAAGTAACGATCAATCTCATTAAAATCTTGAATGAGTATTTTGGCCCATTTAGAAAAAGTTTCAAAAT
Source organism: Flavobacterium sp. (assembly GCA_036741255.1). Classification (GTDB taxonomy): domain Bacteria; phylum Bacteroidota; class Bacteroidia; order Flavobacteriales; family Flavobacteriaceae; genus Flavobacterium. The sequence goes on along the minus strand of DAINSR010000039.1, from coordinate 2,111 downwards.
CTTGAATAACACTTTTATCTGTAACTGAACTATAAACACTATAAAATTCAAAAAGTACTTCTATAGAATCAATAGAGTGTAAGCCTGAAATATCTTCTATGAAATCTTCAATACTTATAATATTAGGTGTGAAAATGGGTTTTGATAATTGTGATTGAATATGCTCTATCAAAAAAATCTGAGCTCTTTTACTAGGCAAAACAATAATAATATTTGACAACTCATTTGGGTAAAGCCCCATTAATTCAATAGTTAGTTTTTTTAGAAATTGTGTTTGATTCATGTGCATAAAATAAAAAAACGTTTCGAGTCAACGAAACGTTTTTTAAAAAATTTAGAAATTATATTATTTTGCTAATTTTACTTCTACTCTTCTGTTGTTAGCTTTTCCAGCAGCAGTTTTGTTAGTGTCTATTGGACTAGTTTCACCAAAACCTTTTGAAGTTAATCTAGAAGCACTAATACCATTATCAATTAAATATTGTTTTACTGCATTAGCTCTTTCTTCAGATAATTTTTGGTTAAATTCATTTGAACCATCACTATCTGTGTGTCCTTCAATTGAAAAATTGGCAGCAGGATATTCTTTTAATATTGTATTTATTGCTTGTAAAACTGGCATTGTTTTAGCTTGGAATGAAGATTTACCAGAGTTAAACAATATTGTTTTAGCATATTCATTTAACTGCTTGATAGACGCTTCGGTTACATCAGGACAACCGTTATTTGCAATTGTTCCTTTTACATTTGGACATTTGTCATCTTTATCTGCTACTCCATCTCCATCTCCATCTGGCCATGGACAACCAGCATTTTCTTTAGGTCCTTTTGCGTCTTTACATTTATCAAGATTATCTGCTACTCCATCTCCATCAGTGTCTGGGCAACCTTTATTTACTTTAGTACCTTTAACATCTGGACAAGCATCATCGGCGTCTGTTATTCCATCACCATCTGCATCTGGACACCCATTAAGTTCTTTCAAGCCTTTAACATCTGGACAAGCGTCATCAGCGTCAGTTATCCCGTCTGCATCCGTGTCTGGACAACCTTTAAATTCTTTTAATCCACTAATTTCTGGACAAGCGTCATCTTTGTCATAAATACCATCTCCATCAGTATCTTTTCCGCCAAATTTGAAAGTTAAACCAGCAAGGTGTTGTAAGTGAGTTGCAACATCAACGTTTGGTGTTCTTGTGTCATCAAATGAGTATTTATAAGTAGATTGAAAACTTAAACCTACTTTTTCTGAGAACCATAAGTTTAAGCCAACACCTCCATTAACAGTTCCAGCAGAAGCGTCTCCTAACCAATTATAAGCCCCACCCACTAAAAGAAGTGGCTCAAAGGTTTTAGATTTAATCATCTCCATAAAACTATATTTGATGGCTAAATCTATTGCATAATAAGATAAATCACCCGGATTAGATACTGTGTATGAGTTTAATGTACCTGGTGTTTTGTCCACAAATCTTGTAATTCTATTAACAGAACCTGTCAAACCTAATAAAAAATTGTTTCCTACATATTTAGTTACCCCTAAATAAGAAACTGCTGGAAGAATATTCCAATGATCTCTTGCATTAAAAAGTTCAGACATTTGTTGTTCAAAAGGTCCTGAAGCACTAATTTTAGTGTCAACAGCATTTACGCCAAATGATAATGCCCATGGATTGTTGCTGTCTTGTGCATGCACTACTATAGACGCAAACACTAGAACCACAGTAAATAATTTGTTAAGATGTTTCATACTTTTTTATTTGTAAATTTAATTTATTTAAAATTTCCACAAATTTAATACGATTATTTGTAACTGCAAACTTTACATAGAAAAAAGTGCAAAGGTACTCGTCTTATTGCTATTCAATGACTTTAAATATTTTACCCACTTCAATAAATGCCGCTATGGCTTTGTCTATTTGTTCTTTAGTATGTGCCGCTGATAATTGTACTCTAATTCTGGCTTTGTCCTTTGGAACTACTGGATAAAAGAACCCTATAACATAAATACCTTTTTTCAAGAGTTCGTTTGCCATTGTTTGAGATAGTTTAGCATCATAAAGCATTACAGGAACAATTGCTGAATCTCCGTCAATGATATCAAAACCTGC
>DAINSR010000038.1:0-12305 GCA_036741255.1 Flavobacterium sp. | reverse complement strand
GCACTGAATGCCCTGCAAATAAAATGGTTTATAGTTTTTCAGCAGACCCTATTTAAATTTATTTTGTTTGTGTAGGGGCATTTAGCTTTGTACTCAATTCCATCGAAATTGCACTGCGTTCCATTTTTATTTTCCCTGCCATAGTTTCAATAACAACTGTATCGGTAGATAGCTCAGCAATTTTTCCGTGAATACCAGCTTTTGTAATAATTTTGTCACCTATTTTTAAACTTTGCTCAAAAGATTTTTCTTTTTTTGCACGTTTTTGTTGTGGCAAGATTAACAAAAAATAAAAAACGGCAACCATTAAAACGATTTGGATAATTAAATTTGTGTTCATATTTGTGTATTTATATTTTTTTGAAACTAAAAATGTAATTGCCTTTCATCTATAAAACTTTCACTCAAAAAATTATGAAATGATGGAAATTTAGTTGATATTTTTGTTTGTTATAAGCTATTTAGCAATTGGTATTACATTAGCTAATATTTTGCAAATTTCTTTACCATTTGCTGTATTAGAGGTTAGTGTAACTGTTTTTTCTTGGATTCCTGGCTTTCCTGTAGAATCAAATGTAACTTTTATGGGTGCAGATTGTCCAGGTTTGATAGGAGCTTTAGGAGGTTCTGGAACGGTGCAGCCACAACTTCCTTGTGCACTTATAATCAACAAATCACTCTTTCCAATATTTTTAACAATAAAATCTGTTGAAACTTTTTCGCCTTCTTTAATATTACCAAAATTGTATTCTACTTTGTCAAATTCAAGTATTGGCAAGTTTTCTAATTTTGCATTAGCTTTCTTTACTACATTCATTTCTGAATCTGAAATTTTTGATGCCACATTATCTTTACAAGATGTTACTGCAATATTAAGTGATAATACAAAAGCTAAAATAAATTTTATTTTCATTTTTATGTGTGATTTTTATTGGTTTTACTTGTATAAACGGAGAAACACTTCTACACAAGTTTTTTAATTAAGAATTAGTTTTGAGTTTTGCTTATTTAAATTATAATCACATATTCATCACAACAACCCTCTTCCTGCTTTATGTAATTTATTAGTTGAACTATACTCTTTTATCAAATTATCTAAAATTCCATTTATAAAAAAACTACTTTTAGGTGTAGAATATTCTTTGGCAATTTCTAAATATTCATTAATAGTTACTTTAACCGGAATAGTAGGAAATTTCAAAAGTTCACAAATTGCCATTTTTAATAATATAGTGTCCACTTCAGCAATTCTATCTTTATCCCAGTTTGGTGTTTTATTTGCATACTCTTTGGCTAATTCTACTTCGTTTAAAAGCGTTTTTAAAAATAATTGTTTTGCAAAATCTTTATCATCTTCATCTTTATACACTTTTGGTATTTGAATAACATAATTTAGATTATTAATTTTCTTTAATTGCTTACAAATAAGTGTATTAACTATAGCATAATCATCTATCCACGTCAATTTATTATCTTCTAAATAATCATATAATCGGTCATTTGGAGCTATTACTTGTTCATATAAATCATGCACAAACTGAGCATCATCCTCAAAACTAGAAGTTGACGTTTGCATATAATTCATATACATTTTAGATCGCTTTACTTCTTCTAAGAGCATTAAAATTAAATCGTCATTTAGTTCCCAATTATTAATTTTTCTGCTTTGAAAAGCTGTAGATAAACTAGACTGATTTTCTAGCAACAATAAAGCTTGATTTTGAACAAACTTTTTATTTGGATTCTTTTCTTCTATTGTGGCTAAATGCTTTTTTGACGACACTTTTAAGTAAATATCCTCTTTTTTTCGCAATTCAATTAAAGCTGAAAACAATAAAAGATATAAATCTTGTATGGCTTCCATACTGTGAAGCAAAAATTTTTCTTCTTTAATTAAATCATCAGATTTATGCTGGTGAACTGCATAAATGGTTTGCATTACTTTTATTCTAATATGTCTTCTATTCAACATTTGAAAGAACTTTTATACAGACTTTTTAGTCTTATTTTTTATGGTACAAAAATACATTTTTTATTAAATATTCTCTCACTTTTTTCAGATTTACTTTATCTAAAACATTGGTTTTATTACTCTCTAAAGAAAAAAGAGATAAGTCTTGAAAATCTTAACCCAAGTTGCAGTTAACCATTGTCAGTTTTCCGTAAACATTGGTTTTCATTTTTTTTAGTTCCGATTTTTGCACTACAGATTTTTAATCATTTAGTTTTATTGCTTTTATAATTGTTACCATAAAATTAAATCTAAAATGGACAAATCAGGATCAAAGCAAAGCATATCATTCAACACCCATAAAAAATAAAAACTAAGTGCAATAATAAAAATAAGTTCTTTTGTACTCTTTTAAATTTTGGAATATGTTAAGATTTTAAAAAAATAAATCTGTTAAAAGTGAAAAATAAATCTGTAATACTAACGACACTTTTAAAAACTATTTTGTGTTTGAAAAATAATGAATTATAAAAATACAATTTAACTACTTTAATCAACTAGATACATTTTTTAATTTATCAATATATTGCTTATTTCTACTAAAAAATTTCTCTAGCAGAAAAGTGAAAGGCACTTTCAATAGCTGCATTTTCATTAGAATCTGACCCATGAATTGCATTTTCCCCCATAGAAGTAGCGTATTTTTTTCTTATGGTTCCATCAGCTGCATTTGCAGGATTAGTAGCCCCTATTAATACTCTAAAATCTTCAACTGCATTTTCCTTTTCTAAAACTGCTGCTACAATTGGACCACGAGTCATAAACTCTACTAGCTCACTATAAAAAGGTCGATCTGCATGTACTGCATAAAATTCTTTAGCATCGGAAACAGTCAGCTGGGTAAGCTTTAAAGCCACAATTTTAAAACCCGATTCAGAAATCATATTTAAAATTCCGCCAATATATCCATTTTCAACAGCATCTGGCTTAATCATGGTAAAAGTTCTATTTGTTGTCATATATTTTTTTTAAATGAATGCAAAACTAAGCATTTTTGTTCTAAATCTGACTATTATAAAAAGTTTTAAAAGGTAAGGTAGATTCAACTAGCAAATGCAACTTTGTTGTTTATAAAATTATAAGAAATATCTATGAATTTTTAAAATCATCTTTTTTATTAGACTATGCTAATTTTCTTAAATTGAATTAATAAATCTAACTTTTAGCCTTTAATAATATACTGAAAAATAGTTGGTTATTTTTCATGTCCATATCATTAAATTAGGGGGTTAGTAGAACTTTGTTTGGTTTTTGTTAAAAATCAATAACTATATTTCTTTGTAGCAAACAACCTCACATTTTCTCTTGAAGGACTTTAATTTCGTCTCTAAATTTTGCAGCTTGCATAAAATCTAATTCTTTAGCGGCTTGCTCCATTAATTTTCGTTTTTCTCTAATTCTCTTTTCAATTTCGGGTTTAGATAAATATTCGCTTTCTGGCTCTGCTGCTTTGTATTCTATATTTTCATAATACGATGTGGAAACTGAGTTTTTATTGAGTGCGTTTTCTAAACTTTTATTTAAGGATTTGGGTTGTAAGCCGTGCTTTGTATTGTAGGCAATTTGTTTTTCTCTTCTGTAATTTGTTTCGTCAATAGTTTTTTGCATACTGTTTGTAATTTTATCGGCATACATAATGGCTTTTCCATTAATGTTTCGGGCAGCACGACCAACGGTTTGTGTTAGTGAACGATGACTGCGTAAAAACCCTTCTTTATCCGCATCTAAAATGGCAACCAACGAAACTTCGGGCAAATCTAAACCCTCACGCAGTAAATTTACTCCAATGAGAACATCAAAAATACCTTTTCGCAAGTCTTGCATAATTTCTACACGCTCAAGTGTATCTACATCAGAATGAATGTACCGACAGCGAATGGCAACTTTTGTTAGGTATTTGGTTAATTCCTCTGCCATTCTTTTAGTTAGTGTTGTTACTAAAACACGCTCGTCTTGCTCACATCGTTGTTGAATTTCTTCTATTAAATCGTCTATTTGATTGAGACTGGGTCTTATTTCTATAATGGGATCTAGCAAGCCTGTTGGTCTTATTACTTGTTCCACAACAACTCCCTCACTTTTTTGTAGTTCATAATCTGCGGGTGTGGCAGAAACATAAATAACTTGGTTTTGTAATCCTTCAAACTCTTCAAATTTTAACGGACGGTTATCCATTGCTGCTGGAAGTCTAAAACCATATTCCTCTAAATTTTCTTTTCTACTTCTATCGCCTCCATACATTGCATGTACTTGCGAAATGGTAACATGACTTTCATCTACCACCATTAAAAAATCATTTGGAAAATAATCAAGCAAACAAAAAGGTCTGGTTCCTGGCAGTCTTCCATCTAAATACCTAGAGTAGTTTTCTATTCCTGAGCAATAGCCTAACTCGCGGATCATTTCCAAATCAAAATTTGTTCGTTCCTCTAATCTTTTAGCTTCTAAATGTTTACCAATTTCTTTAAAATAGTTCACTTGCTTTACTAAATCTTGTTGAATTTCCCAAATAGCAGCATTTAATACATCTGGAGAGGTTACAAACATATTTGCTGGATAAATGTTGAGTTTATCATACTTTTCAATGACTTTTGAACTGCGAACATCAAAACACTCAATATCTTCAATTTCATCACCAAAAAAGTGAACTCTGAAAGGATTATCAGCATAACTAGGAAAAATTTCTACCGTATCTCCTTTGACTCTAAAAGTGCCGGGAGTAAACTCTACTTCAGTGCGTGAATATAAACTTTGAACCAATCGGTGTAGAAATTTTGTTCTTGATATGGTTTGGTCTTTTTCAATAGTTACTACATTTTTTTGAAATTCAACAGGATTTCCTATTCCATATAAACAAGACACTGAGGCAACTACAAGAATATCTCTTCTGCCTGAAAGCAATGATGAGATAGTGCTCAAACGCATTTTTTCTAACTCTTCATTAATTGATAAATCTTTTTCAATATAAGTGCCTGTTACCGGAATAAAAGCTTCGGGCTGATAATAATCATAATAAGAAACAAAATATTCTACGGCATTGTTAGGAAAAAATTGCTTAAATTCTGAATATAACTGGGCTGCTAATGTTTTGTTATGAGCTAATACTAAAGTAGGTTTTTGAATTTCTTGAATAACATTTGCAACAGTAAATGTTTTTCCTGAACCAGTAACCCCTAGTAGTGTTTGATATTTATCTCCATCAAAAATACCTTTTGCCAATTTTTTTATAGCCTCGGGTTGGTCGCCTGTGGGTTTGTATTCAGAAACAACTTTAAATTTCATATACGAATTGATTAATTACTTAAAATTAAAAATGTACATCTAAATGATTACAAAATTACTTACTAAAAGCTTATTAACTTTGATTAAATTCAATATATTTTGATGTTTTAAAAACTAATCCCAGCATTCCATCAACAACAAATCACCAGTTTGATGTGTAATTTTAACAATACCGTCTGCTGCCACATGATTGCTACTTCCTGTTTTATAACCAATAGTAAGGGTTAAATTATCTAAAGGATAAAATAAATTTGTAGAATTTACATCAGTAACTTTACCAACAGGTATTAGAGAAATAATGCTGTTTTTTTCATACCACTTTTCAAATTTTTTTGGGAGTAAAAATATTTTTGAGTGGTCATCTAATAATACAATTTTTAATAAATTTCTATACTTAACAATGGTTGTAATATTTGTAATGGTATGATCTGCACGTTTTCCGGTTGCCCAAACTACATTTACGGCAGGAATTTTTCTTTCTATTAAATAATCAAATGCCTTTTCTAAATCGGTTTTATTTTGGTCTGGGGTGTAAACTATTTCTATGGGATACTGGCTTTCTTGATAATAAGACGCATTAAAACCTCTGTCAAAATCTCCAAGTAGTACATCTACTTTTATACCCAGTTCTAAAACCCTTTCTATAGCAGCGTCTAAAACGATTACTAATGGCGACCATTCTAAAAGTTGTCCTATCAATTCTGTACTACAAGCGGCACCATTTGCAATAATTAAAGCAGGTTCTTGATCATCTCTTACAATGTGGTGTGAAGACATTTTTTTATAATTAGTTTCAATTTTTATTGAATTTCATAACTTTTAGTATCCATTTCAGACAAACTAAAATAGCCAAAAGGAAAATCATCAGAATTAGTCTGATTGACAATATTGCCCCTCACCGTAGCTGGAGGCGTGCTAAACGGACTACCCCCATTTCCGCCAGAAATACCAAGAATAATGTTCATATAATTGTAATATCGTTCAGAAATTCCGTAAAGATTAAAATTAACCACATTTGTAGCTTTTAAATCTTCATTTGAATATAATCCAAACATTTGATTACCCTGAAAAAAGGAATCGTTTATTACATCATACTCGGGTAGCAAACTAAAATTAGTATTGAACTGAACTAAATAAAAATCTGTTGTGGCACCATTATCTTGAAAGAAGAATTTTACTTCAATTTCGTCTCCTAAAAAGCCTCCGTCATTATTTTGTTCTACATTTTCAATTGTGGGTACAGCTTTCATGGTTTCAGTAGCAACATAAGTTTGTCCTTCAGAAATGATGGTTAATTGATATGTTTTACCAAGTGCTGGACTAAAATTTGTACAAATATATTCGCCAGTTCCTGTATTTTCAACAAAATTATATGTATTGGATTCATCGGTTATAAAAACAATTGCACCTGAAACTTTAGGAATTATTGCAGAAAAATAATCCGTGGTTTTTGAAAGTTTAATAGTTTGTTCACTACCAGTTGTTCCTTTTTTCCACAAAATAGATGCTTCAATTACTAATTTTGGCTTCCCTTTCTTTAAATCTACATCAATTACATCTTCACAGCTTGTTAAACTTAGTATTGATACAACAATTGAAAGTATAAGTTTAGATAATCTATTAACAATTTTGACCATGACTTTTAAAATTTAAAATTATAAGTAACACCAGGAACAATTCCAAAAATTGATAATCGCACCGCTTCATTAGCTCCAGAATCTTGATTTTGTCTAAAGTTTATAGAGGCGGCATTTCGTCTGTTATACAAATTATAAATACTAAAAACCCATTCGCCTTTAATTCTTTTTCCTGCATTGCTCCTTGGAGTAAGAGTTGCCGATATATCTAATCGATGATAAGTGGGTAAGTTATTACTATTTCGTTCACTAAAACTGGGTACGGTTAATCCTAAATATTGATACTGACCATTAGGAAATGTAACAGGCTGTCCGGTTTGAAGCGTAAAAATACTACCAAAACTCCATTTATCATTCCATTGATACATACTTGTTATGGATAAGTTGTGAGTTTTATCCCAGCCTGTTTTGTACCAGTTTCCGTTGTTGATGCCCACTTCACCAGAGCTTAAACCTTTTGTTTGCTGTTCAGAACGAGATAGTGTATAAGAAACCCAACCGCTAAGTTTTCCTTCATTTTTTTTAGCTAAAATTTCTAATCCATAAGCCCTTGCGTTTCCTGCTAAAACTACTTGCTCAATGGCATTATTTGCAATTAAATCGGCTCCATCAATATAATCTAATCTGTTTCTAATAAATTTGTAAAAAGACTCAATTTCTAAAGTATAAGCTCCATTGGCAAAATTTCTAAAATATCCCGCTGCATATTGATCTAATAATTGTGGCTTTAAATACTGATCACTGGGAGCCCAAACATCTAGTGGGGTGGGCGATTGAGTATTAGAAATTAAATGTAAATATTGACTCATTCTGTTATAACTCATTTTAATAGATTGCTTATAATCAATAGCATACGACAAGGCAATACGAGGTTCTAAATTATTAAAACGTGCAATGGTTTCGTTAGTCCCATATTTTCTAGTACCAATAGGGGTTGCTTTTTCATAAATTTTTAAATCAGCATTATAATTAACCGCCTGATTATTTTTGTAAACATTAATTTCTTGATTTCCAAGTCTGTGAAACATACTATATCGCAATCCATAATTTATAGATAATTTATCTGAAATGGTTTGCTCTGCATCAAGATAAATAGCTGGTTCAAAAGCATATTTTTTATCAAGTTGACTGGGATTGATTCCAGAATTTGAATCTACGGGTTGAATTCTACCCGGATTAAAATCGTAGTAAATGGTATTAATCCCATAAGTAAGTTTTGTTTTATCATTCAAATAATGTTTAAAATCATACTTGAAGTTGTAATTTTTAATGCCACTATCCCAATTAAAACCAATAAAATCAAGGGTTAAACCATAATAGTAATCACTATAAATAAAAGATGCGTTTGAAAATAGTTTACTAGAAAAAAGGTGGTTCCATCTCAGGTTTAAAACGCTATTACCATAAGTATTAACGAAACTATTATTTATGCTAAAAACATCTCTACCAAAATAGCCTGAAAGATATATGTTATTGTTATCGTTTATTTTATAACTCAATTTTGTGTTTAAGTCATAAAAATAGGCACTGTTATTAATATCTGTGAGTTTTAAAAATAAATGAGCATACGAACTTCTTCCACCTACTAAAAAAGATCCTCTATCTTTTACAATAGGACCTTCGGCTAAAATTCTACTGGATATTAATCCTATACCACCGTTTGCATGAAATGATTTGCTGTTTCCTTCTTTTTGATAAATGTCTAAAACAGATGCCACTCTGCCACCATAACGTGCAGGAATACCTCCTTTATAAAGTTTTAAATCTTTAATTGCATCTGCATTAAAAACAGAAAACAACCCAAAAAGATGTGATGAATTGTAAATAGTAGCCTCATCTAAAAGTATTAAATTTTGATCAACGGCACCACCACGCACATTAAACCCAGATTGTCCCTCTCCAGCATTAGTTACTCCCGGTAGAGTTAAAATAGATTTTAAAACATCTACCTCACCAAGTACAACTGGCATTTGTTTGATAGTGCTAACTGATAACTTGTTAACACTCATTTCTGTACTTTTGATATTAATTTTATTGGGATTATCAACTAATATAACTTCTTCTAACAGTTCTTCACTGGCTGCTAAAGAAAAATTATTCTTTGTGTTTTTGGTCAAGTCAATAGTAGTTTTAATCTCTTTATACCCTAAAGCGCTTATTTTGATGCTATAAGTTCCTTTAGGCAATGTTATGGAATAAAAACCATATTCATTTGTAGCTGTTCCTGTTTTTAATTCTTCAATTATGATAGTAACACCAATGAGTGTTTCATTTGTTTTATTGTCAGAAATAATACCGCTGAGGGTAAATTTATCTTGTGAAAATGAAGAAAAGCAGACCAAAAGAAGTAAGATACAAGTATTTTTTTTAAATAACATGGCACATAATTTGATTGCAAAATAGGTACTATTTTTTATAAAATTCTTTATCAAATGTTAATTTATAACTAACGGCAGAAAATATTTTTAATTTTACAGATATTTATACTAAAAATGCAATTTATACTTTTGTTTTTCTTGTTTTTTTTGAGTTGTACTGATTTATTTGGACAAACTGAATCGTCTATAAAATCAGGTATGCTAAAACTTGATAGTTACACTATTCCCACTAAGACTGAAACACCAAAAGTGGAAGAATCTAAACCAAAATTAAATTATAAAAGCATTTTAGATTCTAATGAAGAAAATTATTTAAAAAAATTTACATTCAAAAAGGAAGAGAGTGTAGCACCTTTAATGATAGAGAAAACAAAAGGATATGATTTTAATGAAGAACGAGCCAATACTTTAAACAAACAATTTAATGACGATGCAGAAGGAAATAATACCACTCAATATTTGGGAGAATTTGCAGTTTCTTCAAATTTTGTAAAAATAATGTGTAGAGATCATCAAGCTCCCGATGGCGATGTGGTTTCAATTTTGATAAACGATGTTGTTGAGGTTCGGAGTGTTTACTTGGACTCGGGATTTAAAACATTTTATATTAATTTAAAAAAAGGAAGTAATCAAATAGATTTTAAAGCATTAAATCAAGGATCTTCAGGGCCAAACACAGCTGCTTTTATTGTTATTGATGAATTTGGAAAAATAGTTACATCAAGCCAATGGAATTTGAATGCGGGTGTAAAAGCAAGTTTAGTACTTTTAAATAAGGATTCAAAACAGCCGCCATCTGATAACTCTGCTAAAGATAAAGATAATAACGAAGAGTGATGGAGTAACAATTTTTGAATCAACACAGCTATATATCATTTTGGCAAATTCAACACCTGTAATAATTCCCTCATCTTTCACTAATAACTTTGCTCTCCCTTGAACATCTTTTGGAATGCTTTTACTGTAAAACTAAAAAACATTCAAAAAATAATAGTTTAGTTGCAGTTGTATTTATTATACCGAGTAGTAATATATAAAGAAGGGCTAAAAAGTGTAATTTCTATTGAGCAAAAGTTCTTTAGATTTCTAAAACTATTGACTCATCAGGGCTTCAAGCCTCTTAAATAAACTCGGGTTAAAAAGCAACTACCTGTGAGACGGCTTCAATATACGTGTCAGTGGGGTACTGAATCACACTTTTGCAACCCTTGCTGTTAGTGTGCTGGCATCTATCTATCGTGCTTGTAAACCATTGTCGTTATTGAGTTGTCGTCTCATTGAGTGTTGGCTGTGCGTTGCGTATTTTTTATTTTTTTTAAGCGTTGGATTTTTTTTAAATTCAATTTTTCTTTTGGGTCGGCTTTGCAAGCTCTTTTAAAAACTTTGGTCTGTGCGGTTTTTAAATGTGCTTGCAAAATGCGTTGGCTATTTGAGGTACTTGCTCAATTTTAGGTTGTAATGATTTTCAAGCAAGGTTGGTAAGTTGCAATTTTCAATCTCTAAAATTCTGCAACACTCAGGCAATTTCTTAAATAGCTTATTGTCGTTCTCGGAGCTGGTTTCTTCGGTAACTAAAATTGTTTTGTTATCCAATAACGTGTTTTGATTTTTATCTCTCAAACAGTATAAAATTAGTTTTCCGTCAGCAGAATCTAAATATTCGTTTTTCTGTTTTTCATATTCAGTTTCATTCAGATTTTTCATTTTCTTGATTGTCTGATTGCATAACTGATTGTCAACAATATTAAAGAATTTTGGATATGGAAAAAGGTCGGTTGTTTTAACTGTGTTGCCTTTTGTATTGATAAAATCAAGCTGTTTAACAACAATTTTTTGTGCTACATATTTTGATTCCTCATGCACTTTATCAATCACAACAATTTCTTTGCTCTCAACTTTTTTCTTAATAAAGTCTTTCAAAGAATCATCTTTGTCAAATGGTAAGTAGTAACGTACCAAAGCAATTAAGGAGCTTGTATCAATTACTACTTTCATTTAAGGAATTTTTCAATGTTTTCAGGTTTAACATTAAGTCGTTTGCAAAATTCCGACTCTCCAATAATTCCTTCAATAAAAGCAGATTGCACAGTATTTACATAAAGAGGAGATAAAATAGGTTTAGTAGCTCGTGCTTGTGAAGCTCTACCTTCTAGTTTTTCTTTCTCTCTTTCTTTTCTTAATTTTTCTTCGTTTTCACGGTATTTATTTTCAAATTCCGTTTTTACAGATTGATAATCGTTGTATGTAATTTTATCATTAATTCTAAGTCGTGTGTATAGTGCATACTCACTTAAATTTGTTTGTTCAGAAATATCCTTAATTAATTCGTGGTGGTAGTCATTTTTGGAAGATGCCTTTTCAATATTTGAAATAACATTGTCCATTTCACCGATTAAAAAATAATAGGCAAAATCATTGCACCATTTTTCAATCTTATCTAAACTTTCATAAGCAGAATAATCATCGCCAATTTTCTCGTCTATTTCTTCAACATTGAGCAAGTAATGTCCAAGCTCGTGAATTAATGTAAAAGTTTCCCTCCTGTATGATTTCTGTCTTTTAAGTACAATTACATTGGGAGAAAGGTAAAAGCCGTTAATATTAGCCTTTTCTTTTTTGTTCCAAGTCTCAATGAATTCAAACACTAGAACATTGTTATCTGCAAGATTAGTGATAATAGACTTTAAAAATCCTTTGTGGTCTTTGTTGAATCCTGGATAAATTTGTTTGCGAATTTCTTCTGCAACTTTTTTAGGATTATTTTTTATCGTGAAAAACGGAAGTATTCTGTCATTTTTAAAATCAGCAAGTTTGGATAATGCGGAAAAGGCTATTTTTTCTTCTTCAAAATGCGTAACTATTTGTTTCGCTCCAAAACTTAATTCAGCGTTAAATTTATCCTTTCTGAAAAATATGCTTTCTTCTTTTGACTCTTTGATGTCTTTTGGGTCTATGTAATAGCCTAAACCTTTTTTAAAAAGTTCATCGACTTTTTTT
>DAINSR010000037.1:6411-12357 GCA_036741255.1 Flavobacterium sp. | reverse complement strand
ACACTCCACCGCTTCTTTTACATCATGAACTCGCAATATGCTAGCTCCCTTTTGTATGGCTACACTATTTAATACAGCTGTTCCATTTAAAGCTTCATTTGCATTAGTGTTAAGGGTTTTATAAATCATTGATTTTCTGGATATTCCGGCTAGTAAGGGTAGATTGAGCATTGAAAACAGCTCTAATTTATGTAAAACCTCAAAATTTTGTTCTAAGGTTTTTGCAAACCCAAAACCAGGATCAATAACAATATCACTAATCCCAAAACTTCGAGCCTTATTAATTCTTTCAGAAAAATAAAAAATCATTTCTTTTACAATATCATCATAACTTGTTAGTTCTTGCATGGTTTGAGGATTGCCTCTCATGTGCATCATAACATAGGGAACATGAAGTTTTGAAACGGTCTTCATCATTTTTTCGTCTAATAATCCTGCCGAAATATCATTTATCATGCAAGCACCATTTTCAATTGCAATTTGAGCTACTTTACTTCTAAACGTATCTACAGACAAAAGTATTTTAGGGAAATGTTGTATAATTATTTTTAAAACCTTTATCAATCTATTAATCTCATCGGCTTCAGAAACAAACCTAGCATTTGGTCTGCTAGAATAAGCTCCCACATCAACAAATGTAGCCCCATCGTGCAGCATTTTTTCAACCTGATGCAGTATATCATTTTCATCTTTATATTTGCCTCCGTCATAAAAAGAATCTGGAGTGAGGTTTAAAATACCCATAACTTTTGGTATTTTAAAATCAATAAGCATACCCTTGCAATTGATGGAATAAGACATTTTTTTAAGTGTAATTATTAGTTTTATTGATTTGCATGAAAATAGATGTTTTTAAAATTTAAAAGTCTAAAAAAATAGCTAATTTTGAAAATTATACACAAAGATACAATTCTAATGAAGAATACATCAAAACAATACGATGCAATTATTAATATTTGTAGGGCATTATATGCCAAAAAGATGGGGGACTATGGGAGTGCTTGGCGAATTTTAAGACTACCTTCATTAACAGACCAAATTTTTATTAAAGCACAACGAATTAGAAGTTTGCAAGAAAATGATGTACGAAAGGTAGATGAAGATGAAGCTTCAGAATTTATAGGGATTATCAATTATTGCATTATGGCACTCATTCAAATTGAAAAAGGAATAGCAAGCCAGCCCGATTTAACTCTTGATGAAGGATTGCAACTATACGACCAGAAAATTAATGTATGCAAGGCACTTATGGAAAATAAGAATCACGATTATGGTGAGGCATGGAGAGAAATGAGGGTGAGCAGTTTAACAGATTTAATATTGCAAAAACTACTTCGAGTGAAACAAATTGAAAACAACAAAGGAAAAACGTTGGTTTCTGAAGGGGTTGATGCTAATTATCAAGACATGATAAACTACGCTGTTTTTGCAATGATTTTAATGAAGCAAGACATCAAATAAAAAAATCTATAAATATCTACAAAATGAATAAATATGCATTTTCTTGGATAATTAGACTCATACTGTCTGCTCTTTTTATAGTTTCAGCAGTAGCAAAACTTTATCCGTCTCCTTATTTTGCAATTTCAACTTTTGAGGTAAAACAATTATATCCACTGGGGTTTTCAGAACAAATAGCAACTTATTTTTCTAGATTTTTAATAGGAGTTGAACTTGCCATTGGCTTTTTGTTTTTAATGCCGGTTAAAATTAGAAAGGTTATAATACCCGTTTCTATTTTTTTGCTAACTGTTTTTACCTTGCATTTAACTTATGAGACTTTTAAAACAGGTGGGAATTTGGGCAACTGTGGTTGTTTTGGTAGTTTAATACCCATGACCCCGATAGAAGCCATAATTAAAAATATAATAGCAATATTGCTACTCATTTGGCTACTGAATTTAAAAATTCCAGATACATCAAAAAATCTTTTATGGTTTACCACTTCTATGACATTAGCCTCAATTTTATTGATATTTATGTTGGCTCCCATTAGACCCATTGAAACCTTAAAAGAAGATGATGTTTTAACAAAAATTACCCCTGCTGTGCCAAATGTGGCAGATTCAATCTTTAATGCAAATAATACAGAAAATGAAGAAAGTAAAACAGATACTTTGAAAAAACAGATAAATGATAAGGCTGTTATTGACGAACCAAGACCAATAAAATCTGGGTTAACAAAATATTTTGCTGATATAGACCAAAGTAAAAAAATACTTTGCTTTTTTGCACCGGGTTGTGATCATTGTCAAGAAACTGCTAAAGAACTTAGCTTGATGAAAAAAAGAAATGTAAATTTTCCTGAAATAAGGATTATTTTTATGAATGAAGAAGCGTTTAAAATCCCCGATTTTTTTAAAATTGCAGGAGCTAATTATCCTTATAAAGTAATTGAAATTATTCCTTTTTGGAACGAATTAGGTAATAACAAAAACACCCCTGGAGTTTTATTTTTGTGGAATGGAAATAAAATAAAAATGTATGACGGCATTGATAACAATCAATTTAATCCAACAGAACTAGAAAAAATAGTGCAATTGCCTTATTCTAAATTGAAATAAAAATCTAAATTTAACTATTATAGTTATGAAAAATTTAATAACTCTTTTTTTTATAGTACTTACTACTATATCTTGCTCGCAAATGCAACCAACAGAATTTAGCAACAAATCATTAACAGCATCTTTAAAAACTCTTGACAATAAAAATATTACCTTTGCAGAAATTTTAAAAAAATATTCAGGAAAAACAATTATTATTGACACCTGGGCATCGTGGTGTTCAGATTGTGTAAAAGAAATACCAAAACTCAAAGAATTACAAAATAAATATTCTGATGCTTTATTTTTATTTGTTTCCATGGATAAAACCTATGATGCGTGGAAAAATGGAATTAATAAATATGATTTACAAGGCGAGCATTATTTATGTACAGATGGCATGAAAGGTGTTTTTGGAAAATCAATAAAATTGAATTGGATTCCTAGATATATGGTAGTAGATAAATTTGGAAAAATTGCCCTATTCAAAGCCATAGAAGCAGATGATGAAAAGTTGATAGAAACACTCAATAAATTAAAGTAGATTAAAGTATAAAAGTTACAAAAAATAGAAAGCAATACATAAAAACAATTAATAAAATGAGAAAACACATTGTAGCCGGAAACTGGAAAATGCACAAAAACAACCAAGAAACAATAGCACTTATTGAAGAGATTAGTGCAAAAAAAGAGTCAAATAGCACAGAAGTAATTGTAGCCCCCACATTTGTTAACCTTTTAACGGCTGTTGAATTTACAAAAAACAAAGGGATAACCGTTGCGGCTCAAAATATGCATCAAGCAGAAGCAGGAGCTTTTACTGGAGAAATTGCAGCTAATATGCTTACATCTATTGGGGTTACAACTGTAATTCTTGGTCATAGTGAAAGACGTGCATATTTTCATGAAACAGATGCTTTGTTAGCCAGCAAAGTGGATACCGCTTTAAAGCATGATATGAGAGTAATTTTTTGTTTTGGTGAAGAACTTAAAGACAGAAAAAACAACAATCATTTTAATATAGTAGAATATCAATTGCGTGACGCATTGTTTCATCTTAATAAATCTGACTGGAAAAACATTGTTTTAGCATACGAACCCGTTTGGGCAATTGGCACGGGAGAAACAGCCTCACCAGCTCAGGCTCAAGAAATGCATAAATTCATTAGAACTTTAGTAGATAAAGTTTTTGGTCATGAAGTGGCAGACCAAGTTTCTATTTTATATGGAGGCAGTGTAAAACCCGATAACGCAAAAGAAATATTTTCAAATCCAGATGTAGATGGAGGATTAATAGGAGGTGCCGCATTAAAAGCTGATGATTTCTTAGCTATTGTAAACGCTTTTTAAAAACAACATCTAAAAAAATCAATTTTTTGTCATTCTAAACTTGTTTCTTAACCATAAGAGTTGACCCGAATTGTTAGTTAATAAATCTATATGCTAAAACAAGTCCTGCTTAACAAAGAAATCACCTTTAGAATACCCTCACAACAACATAGTTAAAAAATCCATTGTTGTATTACAGTGGATTTTTCTTTAAACAACTTCGCTAAATCAGTTGTAAAAAATAATTAAAAAAGTTTCTAAATTTAGTGTTACTTTGTAATTCAAATTACTTTAAAAATAAAAAACATGAGCGATAACAATTCTCAAAACCAAATCAACATAGAATTAGACGAAAAAGTATCAGAAGGCATTTATTCTAATTTAGCCATAATTAATCATTCAAATTCAGAATTTGTAGTAGATTATGTAACGATAATGCCTGGAGTACCTAAGGCAAAAGTAAAATCAAGAATAATTTTAACCCCACAGCATGCTAAAAGATTTTTAAAAGCACTTGCTGAAAACATCCACCGATTTGAGTTGGCACACGGTGAAATAAAAGAAGACGACAGCCCACAAATACCTTTAAACTTTGGTCCTGCCGGTCAGGCCTAGTAATTAATTTTGCATTTTGAGATTTTAATTCCAATAAGAAGTTTAAAGCAAAATAGTTTACAAAAATAAATGAGAATGTCTAAAAATAAATGCTTTGTTAAGCTACTACACTTGTTTTAGCCAAAATATTATTTCAAGTTTAAAGATTCAGAAACACTTCAGGATGACAAAAATTTGAATTTTAGACAATCTTGTTTTTGTATTAATAGCTAATACTTTACTCTATTTCCGATGTAAAAAACAGTGATACCGTTGGGAACTTTTGTTGAGTCATTTGAATAGAAAATTCAGAATCAGCTAAAAAAACTAACTGACCAAATTTGTCGGTTGCTAAAAATTTTTGTTTAATCCTTTTAAATTCAGCAAACTCGGCATTTTTTGGATCATTAGGCTTAACCCAACAAGCTTTATAAGCAGGAAAATTTTCATAAGTACATTTGGCTCCATATTCATGCTCTAATCGATACTGAATAACCTCATATTGAAGTGCTCCAACGGTACCAATGATTTTTCTACCATTCATATCTAAGGTAAACAATTGTGCCACGCCCTCGTCCATTAACTGATCTATACCTTTTTCTAATTGTTTAGATTTTAATGGATCAGCATTGTTAATGTATCTAAAATGTTCAGGAGAAAAACTAGGTATTCCTTTAAAATTCATTAATTCACCTTCGGTTAAAGTATCTCCAATTTTAAAATTTCCAGTATCATGTAAGCCTACAATGTCTCCTGCATAAGAAACATCTACAATTTCCTTTTTTTCTGCAAAAAAAGCATTAGGACTTGAAAATTTTAAATTCTTTTTCAATCGAATGTGATGATAAGCTTTATTTTTTTCAAATGTTCCCGATACAATTTTAATAAAAGCTAATCTATCTCGATGCTTAGGATCCATATTAGCATGAATTTTAAACACAAATCCACTCAAATTTTTCTCAAGAGGATCCACTAATCGGGTGTCAGATTCTTTAGCCTTAGGCGATGGAGCAATTTCAATGAAACAATCTAACAATTCCCTAACACCAAAGTTATTAAGTGCTGAACCAAAAAAAACGGGTTGCAAATTACCTTTTAAATAGGCATCTTGGTCAAATTCAGGATAAACCTCACGTGTCAATTCAAGTTCCTCTCTTAGTTTGTCTGCTGATTTTAAACCAATTAATTTATCTAATTCACTACTTTCAATATTTGATATAGCAATAGTATCTTCAATGTTTTTTCGGCTGTTACCACTAAACAAATTAATGTTTTTTTCCCAAATATTGTAAATACCTTTAAAATCATATCCCATCCCTATAGGAAAACTTAAAGGTGTTACCGTGAGCTTGAGTTTTTGTTCTACTTCATCTAACAAATCAAAAGCATCTTTTCCTTCTCGGTCTAGTTTATTAATAAAAACAATAATGGGAATTTTTCGCATTCGGCACACTTCAACCAGCTTTTCTGTTTGTTCCTC
>DAINSR010000037.1:0-6358 GCA_036741255.1 Flavobacterium sp. | reverse complement strand
TATGACCGGGTGTGTCTAAAATATTTATCTTTTTCCCTTTATAGTTAAATGCTAAAACAGATGTAGCCACAGAAATTCCTCTTTGACGTTCAATTTCCATAAAGTCTGATGTAGCCCCTTTTTTAATTTTATTATTCTTAACAGCTCCCGCCTCTTGTATAGCCCCTCCAAAAAGCAATAATTTTTCTGTTAAAGTTGTTTTTCCAGCATCTGGATGCGAAATGATGCCAAATGTTCTCCTTTTTAAAATTTCTTTTTCTAAACTCATAATTCAAATTAAGTTGCAAATTTATTAAAATACACCCACAAACTTCAATATATTTTTAGCTGGGATCATTTTTATTAAATCATCTCTCTCTAATTATAACATTGAAGATTATTTTTGGTATAATTTTGTGTTAATAGGTTAATATATTCTTGATTAATAGGATTGAATTATTATTTTTGTTAATTAAAATAAATGTATGCTTATTTATAAATCACATATTTTTGAATTTTAAAAAATAGTGAAATAAACATCCACGAATTAAAGTTAATAATGTAACTAGTCATAGCAAAAGAAGATTAGCAATTAAAATTTACATTTATGAAATTGCCATTAACAAAAAGTTTACGGCAAGCAATTGAAAATCATTGAATACCTAAAAAAATATTCTTTAGTGAAGTAAACACTTATAAAGAAAGACAATTATACATCACCCATAAAAAATAATAAATATCTAAATATGAAATTAAAATTTGTTTTCTTGTTATTATTTACCATGCAGCTTAATGTTGCTTTTTCTCAAGAACTAAAAAATAATGTTTTATTTACCATCAACAACAAACCTTTTTATACTGATGAGTTTGTTCGTGTTTATAACAAAAATTTAGATTTAGTAAAAGACGAATCACAAAAAGACATCAATGTTTATTTTGAAATGTTCTTAGGCTATAAATTAAAAGTAGAAAAAGCCTATAAATTAGGACTTCATGAAAAAACTACTTATAAAGACGAATTGAAAACATATAGAACACAACTTTCTAAAAATTACACCACAGATTCTAAAGTAACAGATGCGCTAGTTAAAGAGGCTTATCAAAGATATTTAAAGGAAATTAGGGCTTCACATATTTTAATTAAGCTAGACGAAAACGCTACACCAGCAGACACATTAAAAGCATTTAATCAAATTAAAAAAATCAAAGACGAAATTACAAACGGTCTGCCTTTTGGAGAGGCAGCTGCAAATTATTCTGAAGATTTGAGTGCAAAAGAAAACAAAGGTGATTTGGGTTATTTCTCTGCTTTCACAATGGTTTATCCGTTTGAAAGTGTGGCATACTCCACACCAAAAGGTGCAGTATCCAAACCTTTTAGAACACGTTTTGGCTACCATTTACTATATGTTTCAGATGTAAAAGACAACAGAGGAGAAGTAACCGTTTCACATATTATGGTTGCAGAAAAAAATAACGATGAGGAAAAATCTAAAAATAAAAGTCTTATAGAAGATATTTATCAAAAATTACTGCAAGGTGAAAAATTTGAAGCTTTAGCTCGGCAATTTTCAGATGACAAGTCATCGGCTGAAAATGGTGGATTAATAAAGCAATTTGGAGTTGGAGATTTGAGTTCGCCAGAGTTTGAAAATGAAGCGTTTGAACTCAAAAAACCAAATGATATTTCAAAACCTTTTAAAACTCAGTTTGGTTGGCATATTATTAAATTAAAAGAAAAACACCCAGTCAAAACATTTGAAGAATGTAAAAATGAATTTGGAACTAAAATTTTGAGAGACGATCGTTCTAAGTTGATTTCTAATTCAATTACAGAAAAGCTAAAGAAAAAATACCCTGTAAGTACCGATAAAAAAATATATGAAGCTCTTAAAAAAACAGTAAACGATACCTATTATAAACAAACATGGCAAGTTACCCCAGAAGTTTTTAATAGTTTTGAAAAAAAATTATTAGTAATAAATAATGACCAAGTTGTTAATGGAACAAACTTTATTCAATATTTGCAACAAGAACAAAAACAAGAACTTCAAATAAAACCAATACATAAACTAGTAGATTTTATTTACAATAAATTTATTGAAGTAAAATTAAATGAATATTATAATGCAAATTTAGAGAATGAATTTCCTGATTTTAAATACATTATGAACGAATATAGAGACGGACTTTTATTATTTGATTTAATGGAAAAGGAAATATGGGAGCGTTCTAAAACAGACACAGTAGGGCAAAAAAAATTCTATCTTAATAACATCAAAAATTATCAATGGAAAGAGAGATTTGATGTAGATATTTTTTCATCAACAAATGAATCTGAACTAAAAAAAGCTTTAAAGTTGTTAAAAAAGGGAACAGATATTTTAAAAATAAAAGAAACAATAAACAATAACGGAAAAGTGAATATTATAGTGCAGTCAGGTGTTTATGAAAATGAATCAAAAGCGTTGCCAAAAACAATTAAACCAGTACTAGGTCTTTCCACTATTGCTCAAGAAGGTGATTATTTTTATTTTTTAAATACTAAAAAAATATTACCCATACAACCAAAAGAATTTTCAGAAGCAAAAGGTAGGGTAATAAGTGATTATCAAAACTATCTTGAACAAAACTGGGTTAGTGATTTAAAAAGTGAAGTAAATATTCAAATAAACAAAAATATTTTAGAACAGTTAAAGCAGCAATTCAAAAAATAACATGAAATTACTATTCAAGCTTATTGTTTTGTTTTTTGGTTTTATATCTTGTGATAAAAGCGGTTCAAATTTGGATAGTGGAGTTTTGGCAGTTGTTAGTAATTCAAAATTGTATCAAGACGATATTAAAGGATTAGTTTCTGCGGGGGTTTCTAAAAAGGATAGTATTATTATAGTGAAAGATTTTATAGATCGCTGGGCTTCACAAAAACTTCTTTTTGATGCAGCAGAGCGAAATTTAACAGATGAAAAGCAGGCTGAACTCAATAAACTCGTAGATCAATATAAGAATGATTTATACACAAAGGCTTATATTGAACAACTGATTTTTAAATCGTTTGACACTTTAGTAATAGACGAAGATATAATTGAATATTATAATAAAAACAAAGAAAATTTTAAAACAAATGTGCCATTAGTAAAAATGAGTTACATACAAATTAATAAAAACAATCCAAAATCTCAACTACTCTCAAGTAAATTTGCTAATTCCTCTAAAATTAATAAAGCTTTCTTGAAAGAAAATGCTATTGAACTCAAAAGCTATGCTTTTAACGACTCTATTTGGATAGATATGAATCAGGTATATGAAAAGTTACCTTTTATAACTATGGATAACAAAGAGAAATACTTAGTTACAGGTAAAACCATAAAATATGAAGACGAAACAGATATATATTTAGTTAAAACATCAAATTTTATTGCTAAAAATCAAGTTACTCCATTACAATATATTAAGCCAACTTTGCAAAATGTAATTTTAAACAACAGAAAAACAGCATTGATTAACAAATTTAAAAAAGATATTACCGCAGATGCCCTCAAAGATGGAACATATCAAATTAATACAAAAAAGTAATTTTAATTTTAGTAACATCAATCATAACTAACATATTTCACACAAGCAAGTGCTTAGATAAAAACTTTACACATGAATCATAAACAAAAATTAGCATTTTTTCTCATTTTAGCTTTTTTAAATATTACTAATGCTTTAGCACAGCATGAGAAACAAAAAATTGATGGCGTAGCAGCTGTTGTGGGAGATTATGTAATTTTAGATTCAGATATTGATTTAATGCTCATAGAATTAAAAGCAAATAATGTGTCGCCAGAGAATGTTACACGATGTGAATTACTAGGCAAATTACTAGAAGATCGTTTATATGCACACCACGCCATTCAAGACAGCTTAGTAGTGAAAGATGAGGATGTTCGCAGCTTTATGGATGAACAAATGAACGTTATGTCAGAACAATTAGGAGGCATAGATAAAGTAGTAAAGTATTACAATAAAAAAAGCGTTGAAGATTTTAAAAACTATTTTTTTGACATCATTAAAATGAACAAACTCGTTCAGGCAATGAACAGAAAAATTGTAGATAAAATTGAAATCACTCCCGAAGAAGTTCGGAGTTTTTTCAATAAAATTCCTAAAAATGAAATACCAACAATAGGATCTGAAGTTGAGATTGCTCAAATTATTATAAAGCCTTCAGTATCAAAAGAAGAAAAGCAAAAAGTAATTGACAAACTCAAAGAAATTAAAAAAGATGTGCTAGAAAATGGATCTAGTTTTACTACAAAAGCTGTTTTATATACAGAAGACAGAGCCTCTGCTTCTAATGGTGGATATTACAAACTTAATAAAAAAACTCAATTTGTAAAAGAGTTTAAAGATACTGCATTTAGTCTGCGAGAAGGTGAAATATCAGATCCTTTTGAGACCGTTTATGGATACCATATTTTGAAGGTAGAACGAATTTTAGGACAAGAAGTTGAGGTTAGACACATTCTTATGTCGCCAAAAGTTAACAGTGAAGCTTTAAATGAAGCAAAAACAAGAATTGAAAATATTAGGGCAAAAATTTTAAATAAAGAACTCACTTTTGCAGATGCTGCCAAGTCTTTTTCTGAACAAAAAGAAACAAGAAACAGTGGTGGAGTTTTATTAAATCCGCAAACTTTAGAGCCTAAGTTTGAACTAACTAAATTAGATCCAGGTCTTTATAATGAAATTGCCGATTTAAAATTAAATGAAATTTCAAAAGTGCTTTTAGATGAAGTTCCGGGAGAAGGAAAGTTTTATAAAATCTTAACCATAAACAAAAAGACCGAAGAACATCAAGCTGATTTTTCTAAGGATTTTAATAAAATTAAAGAAATAGCATTGAAAGACAAACAAATTTCGACTATTGCAAAATGGGCTAAAGAAAAAATTGGTCAAACCTATATAAAAATTAATGGCGATTATCGTGATTGTAAGTTTGCCAGCGATTGGTTGAAAAAAAACACAAAATAAAAAACTCTTTTTAAAACATTTATTATCAAACCGCCATGTCAGACGTTGCAATATTACAACAATTAGTTCAAAAGAAAGAGGCACTTAAACTAGAAGTAGCCAAAGTTATAATTGGTCAAGATGAAGTTGTGGATCAAATTATACTCAGTGTTTTTTCTGGGGGTCATGCATTGCTAGTGGGAGTTCCTGGTTTAGCAAAAACATTAATGGTAAATAGTATTTCTCAAGCACTTGGGTTACAATTTAAACGCATTCAGTTTACTCCAGATTTAATGCCATCTGACATTTTAGGGAGCGAAGTTCTTGATGAGAACAGACAGTTCAAGTTTATTAAAGGACCTATTTTTTCAAACATTATTTTGGCCGATGAAATTAATAGAACACCCCCAAAAACACAAGCTGCACTTTTAGAAGCGATGCAAGAGCGATCTGTTACAGTTGCGGGTAATCATTATAAATTAGACCAACCCTATTTTGTTCTTGCCACACAAAATCCTATTGAACAAGAAGGAACTTACCCTCTCCCTGAGGCACAGTTGGACCGTTTTATGTTTGCTATTAAACTAGACTATCCCAGTTTTCAAGAAGAAGTAGATGTTGTAAAAGCTACTACTTCAAATCATAAACCCATTATAAACCCATTATTTTCGGCACAAGAAATTTTAGATTTTCAAAACGTAATTAGAAAAATTCCTGTGGCAGATAATGTTATTGAATATGCTGTTTCGCTTGTGAGTAAAACTAGACCAAACAACCCACAAACAACAGATTTTGTTAAAACATACATTGAATGGGGTGCAGGTCCCAGAGCGTCACAAAACCTTATTTTAGCGGCTAAAACAAATGCTGCTTTTAACGGAAAATATTCCCCAGATATAGAAGATGTAAGAACTGTAGCAATAGGAATTTTAAGACATCGAATTGTAAAAAATTACAAAGCTGAAGCTGAAGGTGTTACAGAGGAGATTATTATTAAAAAACTGTTTTAAGAAATTTATCTGTGTTTGAAAGACGCTAAAAAAACATCAGATATTCTTTTCCCTTCGTAAGTGTGGTTGTTCTAATAGGTTTAATGTATTGAATTAATATTCAAATATTTTATGGTACTTTTTATATGTCTTAAATTCAACTAAAAAATGATATTTTTTAAGCAGTACATTGAGTACATTTTGCTGGATTTTTATATACTGCTCGTTAGTATTAAACTTTAACCCAACATTTCTCTTAATAATCTTCTAGCCCCGACAGTAGCGACATCCTTTTTAAAAAACAAAAGACTTCTTTTGCTTTTGTTATTTTTATCCAAAATACGCATTAAAAATCTATTACAAACTAAAACTACTTCAAAAATAAGCACTTA
>DAINSR010000036.1:0-12676 GCA_036741255.1 Flavobacterium sp. | reverse complement strand
GTATAATTTATAAAAGTGGTTTTAGAGAAGAGTCTGATTATCTATTTTTAGTTACCCTTTTTGGTAAAGAAAATTTATTTCACATCACACGAGATGAAATGTATGATATGTATTCTAATGTTTTTTCTATTGCACCTGATGTAGTTGTTTCTGAACAAAAATTTACAAGACTAAATCAATGGTTACGATTAAATGGATTTATAGTTGAAGAAGTTCCGTATTCAGAAATTGGAAAACAAGAGGGGCTGTTGCGTTGCTCCACACTTCCGCTCATTAGAGATTAAAAAGCGTGTGTCAAGTTTTTATATCGCTATTTTTTAATTTTTAATCCATTAATTTTTAAACTAGGTTAGTCATATCTCAAATTAACATATCATGAATCAAACTACAAATGTTATTTTAATGATTCGTCCTGTTGCTTTTCGCATGAATGAGCAAACAGCAGTAAATAATTACTATCAAAAAGTTATTGACGGATTAACACCTGAAAACGTAAATCAAAAGGCACAAGAAGAATTTGATACTCTTGTGCAAAAACTAAAAATGGTTGGCGTACAAGTAATTGTTGTTCATGACACTTTAAAACCAGACACACCCGATAGTATTTTTCCAAACAACTGGATATCATTTCATGAAAATGGCGATGTGGTTTTATATCCTATGTTTGCACAAAATAGAAGAGCCGAACGCAGAGATGATATTTTAGATTTACTTGAGCAGAAGGGATTTTTTTTAAATGATATTATTGATTATACTTCAGCAGAAAGGGAAGCAGTTTTTCTTGAGGGTACAGGAAGTTTAGTGTTTGATAGATCAAATGAAAAAGTATATTGTGCTTTATCGTCACGATCAAATGAAGAATTGTTAATAGAATTTTGTGAAGATTTTGATATGGCACCTGTTATTTTTGAGGCATATCAAACGGTTAATGGGTCTCGCGAACTGATATACCACACAAACGTAATGATGAGCATTGGAGAGGCATTTGCTATAATTTGTGCAGATTGTATAGATGATAAAAGTCAGCGTAAACAAGTTTTACAAAGTTTAAAATCAGATAATAAAGAAATTATTCTAATTACTGAAGAGCAAGTCAGCAAATTTGCTGGTAATATGCTTGAGGTTAAAGGTACCGATAATAAAAGCTATTTGATTATGAGTAAATCTGCCCATGATTCACTATCAAAAACTCAAATAGAAAAATTAGAGAAACACACAACAATACTCACCTCTAATTTAGACACCATTGAATCTTGTGGAGGGGGGAGTGCTCGTTGTATGATGGCAGAGGTATTTTTGCCAAGGAATAACTAATCTAATATTTTTGCCAAACACTAAATTAAACTTAAAAAGGTTGGGTTCTTTTTTGTTTGTCAATTTTAAAAAAAAGATGTAAGTACTTTGTCGTTTGCGTTATACTGAAATGAAATAAATATGGTCAATGTGAAAAGTGATATAGCTTCTAAGTTTAAAACTATGGCTAAATTCTAATATGTTTTAACCCAAAACACGCATTAGACTTAGTAATTAAAGCTAAAGATACAATAAAATAAGTGCTCACGTACTTTTTAAAATTTTGGGTTCTACTCTGGTTTTTGTGTGAATAACCGTCAAGATCTCCATCAAAAAATAGAATGGCAGTTCTAATAAAATAGTTTCTTATTATTATGATGCCTGTTGTGATCACGATTTGTTTTCAAGGCCATTTTTTTATCAAAAGCTGCTTGTAAATCAATGCCTGTTTGATTAGCCAAACATAAAACTACAAAAACAACATCAGCTAGTTCTTCTCCTAAATCTTTGTTTTTGTCGCTTTCTTTTTCTGATTGCTCTCCATATCTGCGTGCAATAATGCGGGCTACTTCGCCCACCTCTTCAGTGAGTTGTGCCATGTTTGTGAGTTCGTTAAAATAGCGAACTCCATGATTTTTTATCCAGTTATCAACTTCTTGTTGGGCATTTTTTAAATTCATGGGTTTGTTTTTAAGTAGTAATTTGTAAAATTATTTTTGCACTATTATTTTGTTTCTTATCGTTTAGATACAGTATTTTATTTCTTTTAAAGCTTTTTGCAAATTTCAACGCATTTAAATTCTTAATTTTTCTAAAAATTAAAAATCTAACCAATTACATTTTGGTTTGTTAGATTTTTTTTAAAACAATTTTTTCATTCCCTTTTTCTATCATTGTTTTATAAATTATTTTTAAAGTTTCGTATTGATTTAATGGCACAATAGAAGCATTGATGCTATAGGTAGAAGAAATTTGAATGGTATTTAAACTCACACTTACATTAAATAAATAATACCCAAGATTGTTTTCCATTACTAAACTGACTCTTTCTGGTATAGATTCTATGGTATATCCTTCAGGAATATTTACTATTATGTGAAATGAATTGTTAAAGGGAAAGGGAAAATCAATAGGAAAATTTCTCTTTTCTTGTTTAAATGGGTTTGTAGTCTTGTCAAAATATAACAGTGGTGAAAAATATAATTTATTGCCAATATTTTCAACTAAATTAGAATGTTCAAACGAATATTTTTCAACTAATGGACTATCTACCTCATCTTTATTGGAAATATTGTAATCTGATGCTTTTAAGCCAATATGTTTACTTTCTAATCTTTCAAGGTAGGATTCTTGCTTTATTTCAGCATTATTTTCTCTAAAAGACGAGGCTGCATAATCAAAATATTGTTTTTTAAACTGACCTTTAACTACTCCATTTTCAAAGATTGTTGCCATGATTGAAGTTTTTTCGTTAGAAACTTTTTTTGGCATTAAATCAACATCTGTTGAGCTTGACTCATTTCTTATTAATCTGCCTTTCCAGTTAAGTGCTCTTTTGGGTAATATATTAAAAAAACTAAAAGGACTCGTTGCATCAAGTAA
This sequence comes from Flavobacterium sp., assembly GCA_036741255.1. Lineage (GTDB taxonomy): Bacteria > Bacteroidota > Bacteroidia > Flavobacteriales > Flavobacteriaceae > Flavobacterium. The sequence continues at coordinate 9,781 of DAINSR010000036.1, read as the reverse complement.
AATTAAATTGTTTTTAGCCTCTATGGCCGCAATTACATAATTGAAAGCTGTTCTGCTAGGAAAAATTGTAACTCCGTTAGACTTTGTACTCAACAAAACCGGATTAGCATCAAAACCAGCATGTCGTAGCATTGCCACAAGCATTAGGTTTACCTCTGCAACATTGCCACTTTTATCTTTGTATGCTTTTTTAACCCCTTTATCACAATAGATTCCATAATTTTTATTCCATGTAATTTTGTTTTTTACAAATTGGAGTATGGCTTTTATTTTTTCATCATTAGAAGAGTTTTTTTCTATAATTGGGTTTAATTCTTCTTCAAAGTATGATTTTAATTTTAATTCGCCACCAAATTTTTCATGCTTAAATACTTGTTTTGAAACATCATCCCAGTCTTGTGAAAAATTTTCTGTAAATCCATTATTATTTATAATAGTTTTTAGTTCATGTTTTAATATAGACGTATAATTTCTAATATTGTAAACAAATTCTTCGTCTTTTATAGCTGGAACATTTGTTTTTGTATAAGATGTTTTTTCTTCAAAATAGTTTTCTTTTTTATTTTTTTCAGATTTTATGTTAATATTTTCAAAGCCCGTTATTATATTGTTATATTGAAAATACTCAGGAATGTATACATCATAAGCAACATAATCAACTGGGATATCATATTGAAAATACCAATCTTTAAGCCTGACATAGTACGGTGAAATTATTTTATAACTAAATTCAATTATTGATCCCTCTTTTATAGCTGGGAGTACAATTTTTTTTAATTTAAAAAGTTTGTTTACATCTTCTGTAAATTCGCCTTCAGGCTTTAATTTTGTCTTTTCTATCGTTCCATTAACCACGTTGTAAGTAGCTGCATCAGCAAAAAAAACTTTTTCTGCTATATCACCCCCTGTGTAATAGTCTATTACTTGATTTGCATATTTAAACCCATCTTTATTATAAATTTTTAGTTTTACTTTAACTTCGGTTGTCGTAAACCAAATTTTATTGATATATGAAAATCTGGTTTCTCCGGTTTTAAAAATATAAGCTGCTGACGCAGTGGAATCTAGTGGGTGTACTTTTTCTAGCAATTCCTCTAAGGTTACATTACCTAATTCTAACTTTTGACAGATAGCGTTTTGACACCATAATAATATGATGCAAACAATTATTTTTTTCATTTTAATGCCTTGTTTATTCTTTAATTAAAACGGTTTTAATGTTTTCTTTTTTTGCAATTTGCTCTCTAAAATCTCTGTAAGAGTTGTAATCGCCTTTTAAATAGTACCCTTTTTTGAGTATAAAACTTCTTTTGAAAATTAATGTATTGTTATAGTTTTCCAATTTGCTTTTATAATTCCCAAATTTAGTATTTATTTCAAATTCATTCGTTTTAGTTTCAATTTTGTATCCCTTTGGAATTTCAATTTCAATTTCATCAATGTACTGATATCCTCTTTCAATTTCAAACGGATTGCTTCTATTTTTATATTTTTCTGGAATAAAAAGTATTTGGTTAAGAATGTTAGCGTTTAATAAGATTCTATCACCTGTTTTTTTAATAAAATCATCTGCCTTTAAATTTAAGATTTCTTGCATTTCAATTTTTGCTTTATCAATTGTTAGCTCATTTTTTGCAATTTTTAAATTATTAATTTGACTAAACTTATTTTTATAATACTTCGTTTTATTGTCTGAAGTTTCTTTTCCTAAAAATAGTTTTTCATTAAACTCAATTCCCTTAGACGTAATAATTACTTGGCAATCCATGGTGCCATTTTCTGTGAATTTTATTTTTGCTTTTGTTTCTTGGGAATTAGATTCGTTTAAAAAAGATTTAGTTTTAATAATATCTATTTTATCTTCTGATATAATTAACGCATTTCTATCATCTGTAAAGCTTCCCTGAAAACCAAAAGGCTGGGTTTGACTTGTGCATTCTAACCAATGTATTTCGTTAGTATCAGGAATTCCTAAAATGACATGATTACCTTGCATGGAAGCAAAATCTTGATGGATATTTCTCTTTTTTTTGCCAGCATAAACTATTGCATAATAAGAGGGAATGTTAAATGCTTTTAATAATGATCTGGTATAATTTGTTAAAGCTTTACAATCGCCATATCCTAGTCTGTCCACGTTTTTTGCTAGCATTGGTTTCCAACCACCAATTCCTAATTGAATACTAACATATCTTGTTTTTTCTTGAACATATTTATAGATTATCTTGGCTATTGCTATTTTGTTTTTTTCCTGACCTATTAATGTTTGAATTTTTTGTATTGTAGCCTCTGGAATTTCTTCAGTATCTTTTAATAAATTATCATACATCCATTTACCAAAAGATTTCCAGTCGTTTGCATAACCTTTTACGCCCTCAATTTCAAATTCCTCAAGGGCTATTAAGTAATGAGGCATAAAATCAAAAGCAGATGGGGACAACTGCTCTTCATTTATTGCAACACAATTGTTAATTTGAAATTCTAAATGATTTTTTTCAATTCGTTTAGTTGTTCTTTTGTCTGCATTAATTTCTTTATATTTTAATTTAACATCATCAGCATAGTTTATAGTTAATTTATTTTTAACTATGCTCACAAAGTAATCTTCAATAGGATACCACGTTGGAATAAGTGCAGTATTTGAACTTGTAATTTGAGATTCAAACACCACTGTAAACGGATATTGATTAGGAAAATCTTCAAAAAATAATTTTTTATAATCAGTAATTATTGATCCTGTAGATATTGAAACTTCTTCAAAGTCTTTTCTTTTAATTTTTTTTATCTCAATTCCATGTTTATCATATATTTTTGCTTCAATATTTTTTATAACTGTTGAATTATCAAAGTATTCATTGGCATTAATATGTTTTAATCCTTTTTCATTAAAAATTGTAACAACCCTCTTTTTTTTGATACTCATTTTATTAAAAGAGAAAAGTTCAATTTCAACTAAATTTTCTTTAATAATTGCGTTTGCATTCTCTTGTAAAGAATCTGGATAAAAAGCTTCATAAGACACCTCTTGTGCTTTTGCAATTTTTACTATAAAACAAATAAGTAAAATTGTTAGAAATGTATTTATCTTCATAAGTTTTTTTGTTTTTCCAACATAAAATTTTAATTTTTGAAGTTGTGCTTTTTTATAAGACAACTATTTAATAAACAGATAAATATTAAAAAAAATATTATTATAAAGTTGCACAAAGCAAATGATTAACACCCAAAATTCAATTAAATTACAAATACATAAGACATAACCAATAAATTATTTAGTGTTTATTCTTTATTTTTTGTATCTATAATAATGGTTACTGGACCATCATTTAGTAGTAATACTTTCATATCTGCACCAAATTTTCCTGTTTGAACTTTTTTACCTAATTCTTTTTCTATCTGATGCACAAAAGACTCGTAGAGTGGTATGGCAATTGAAGGCTTTGCTGCTTTTATATAACTGGGTCTATTCCCCTTTTTTGTTGAAGCGTGCAATGTAAACTGACTCACCACAATAATTTCGCCATCAATATCTTTAACTGAACAGTTCATAACATCTTTTTCATCGGCAAAAATGCGTAGATTAACAGTTTTTGAACATAGCCAATTGATATCGTCTTGATTGTCATCATCTTCAATTCCGATTAAAACTAACAAGCCTTGCCCAATTTGAGCTACTATTTTACTGTTTATGGTTACAGATGATTGAGAAACCCTTTGAATAACAGCTTTCATTTGTGTAACTTTTGATTTTTAGTAATAATACAAATATTACCCGACTTAATATGTGATTAAAAATTATCTATTTTATGCAGACCTTTTTGTTTTTTTCTTTCTCCAATAAATTGGCTTTTACTTTCGGGTTTCGTCACTAGCCTTTCGGTCGGCATCATAAATATCGGATCGATACTGTTCATCTTCTCCCTCTAATATTTGAAGGTAACTTTTATATCTAGACCACGAAATTTCATTATGTTCTAAAGCTGTTTTTATAGCACAGTGCGGTTCATCTTTATGCAGGCAATTATTAAATTTACAATTTTGTTTCAAGGCAAAAAACTCTGGAAAATAACCACTAATTTCGTCTTTTTCCATATCCACAATACCAAAGCCTCTTATGCCAGGGGTGTCTATAATTTTTGCATTAAACGATACATCAAACATTTCAGCAAATGTAGTTGTATGCAATCCTTGTTGGTGTTGATTAGAAATTTGCTTGGTTTTTAAATGTAAAGAAGGTTCTAATGCGTTTACTAAAGTAGATTTCCCCACGCCAGAATGTCCAGAAAAAACAGAAACTTTTTCAATCATCAAACTCTTGAGTTCGTCTAATCCTTTCTTTTGTGTGGCAGAAACCCGCAAACAGGTATATCCAATTTTTTCATAAACATATTGTAGAAAGAGTGACTCGTCATGAGCCTGCTCATCATAAGTATCAATTTTATTAAACACTAAAACGGCTTTAATTTTATATGCTTCTGCAGTTACTAAAAACCTATCAATGAAGCTTGTGGTTGTAATGGGATTGTTTATAGTAACTAGCAAAAAGACAACATCAATGTTTGAAGCTATAATGTGTGTTTGCTTTGATAAATTGACTGCCTTTCTAACAATATAGTTTTTTCTATTATGAATTTTGTGAATAATACCAAGTGTTGCCTCGTCTAAGTTATTTACTTCAAAATCAACTAAATCACCAACTGCTATTGGATTTGTGCTTTTAATTCCTTGGGTTCTAAATTTTCCTTTTATACGACATTCAAAAGACTTATTTTCATCTGTTTTTATGGTGTACCAACTTCCTGTAGATTTATATACGGTTCCTGTCATTAAAAGTAGAAATTTTAATTAGTTTCTAAAACAAAGATAGTGCTTAAAATAAATTTTAAATAAAAAAAGCTGTCCTTTTAAGACAGCTTTTATAAAATTATATGTGATGAAGTTAGTATTTATAACTAATTCCTTTTTTGATGGCTTGAGAACCACCTAAACCATTTGAATTTGCTCCAACTGTAGATTTGTCTGCGGTCATTAAAATGAAAGGGTGTCCTATGGCTGCTGCAGCCATTTTTAATTTTTTCTCTGCTTTTTTATCTCCAGTATTTCCTGTATGGTAGTTTATTAATCCTGTTTTACCTCTAACTTCTTCGCCTTTTTTTAATCCTGCTATGTAAGATTTGTCTTCTAAAATAACTACTTTTTCCCAGTCATCCTCTCCGTTTACAACAATTTTTTCAGTAACTTCTTCCACTCTTCCACTTTTTCCATAAACGATTTTCTCAATAGCATATTTTCCAAAAGTGTTTTCAGCATCTTCTCCTTGATATACAAAAACTACAGTATATTCTTCAATTCTTAAAACTTTCCCTGTTATAGTTTCTCCACTGTGCTTGTATATTTTATCTACTTGAGCACTAGCAAAAGCACTAATTAATACAATTGCTAAAAATAATTTTTTTTTCATGTTTAATTTTTTTTTGGTTTAAATTATTATTTGTTAATTATTGATTACTTTTTCTTGATGATTGATGCTTTCTTGATGAATAGCTTTAAACAGCTGCATTACGAATTCGTTGCTCAATCCTTTTTCTTCGCCATCTAATATCATTTTACCTAGTATTTCATTCCATCGTTTGTTTTGAAGAATTGCTACATTTTTATCTTTTTTAAGAATACCTATCTGGTCTGCAACTTTCATTCTATTAGCTAAAATTTCAAGTATTTTCCCATCAAATTCATCAATTTGAGTTCTTAATTTGGTCATTTTTTGATTAAATTCACTTTCATCATCAGTAACCTTTCTAACTTTTAAATCAGAAAAAATTTGTTTTAAAGTATCTGGTGTTACTTGCTGTGCGGCATCACTCCATGCGTTGTCTGGATCTATATGTGTTTCAATAATAAGACCATCATAATTAAGATCTAAGGCTTGTTGTGATACTTCATGAATCATGTCTCGTCTTCCTGTAATGTGTGATGGGTCACAAATTAGAGGTAAATCTGGAAATTTATTTTGCAAATCAATGGCTATTTGCCATTCAGGATTGTTTCTGTATTTTGTTTTATCATAAGTAGAAAAACCTCTATGAATGACTCCTAATTTTTTTATTCCTGCACCATATAAACGTTCTAATCCGCCTATCCAAAGGGATAAATCTGGGTTTACTGGGTTTTTTAATAAGACTATTTTGTCTGTTCCTGCTAGTGAATCGGCTAATTCCTGAACAGCAAATGGGTTCACAGTTGTTCTAGCTCCTATCCACAATACATCAATATCGTGTTCAAGTGCCAATTTAACATGTGCAGCAGTTGCAACTTCTGTTGCCATTAGTAAACCTGTTTCAGCTTTTGCTTTTTGCAACCATTTTAAACCGATGGCTCCTACACCTTCAAAACCACCTGGGCGTGTTCGGGGTTTCCATATCCCAGCTCTAAATATTGATACATCTGAATTTTTTAACTCATGGGCAATTTGTAACACCTGGTCTTCTGTTTCAGCACTACAAGGCCCGGCAATAACTAAGGGATGATTGAGGTTAAAATCATTTAACCATGTTCTTAGTTCGCTTTTATTTTCCATCTTAATTTATTGTTTTATTTGTTTTTTAAACTTACCTATTATCAAGAGGTAAGTTTCACAATTTTTTTTAAAGTTCCAAAAGTAATAAAAATTAAACTTATTTTTTATAAATTATAGTTTCTAATTTGAATTTTTTAGTTGATTAATTTTAAGCCCCCTTTAAAAACTCCTTTTTTATAAAGAAATAGTCTTTAAAGAACTATTTGGTTATTTTTTGAAATCCTCTTTCAATTTAGTATCAGCTAGACCTTTATTGAATTTTAAAAAATGCCATGTTCTTTTAAAATCTTTATTTTATCTTATAAAAAGAGTTTTTAGAGCGGACTTATAATTTACTTTATGTTCTAAAGATTTTGTTGATAATTTCTTAAAACGGAAGGTTCTTTCAACAGAAGTGATAGCTATATGCTACACGTAAATGAATATTTTAGCATATATTTTTTAGCACTATTTGTAAAAAAAATGCTCTATAATGCAACATTAAATTTAAAAATTTTAGAAGTAATGAACATTAAGCTGTTATTAATTTTAGTCAAGAAGGTGTAAATAAAATTTGTAAAATCAAGCGGTTTTAATTTTGTGCCGATTTTATTTTTTTTAATTGAACGGTGTCAGCATTATTAAAAATGGGGTTCAAAATTTCATTTAGTTGATTAAATTCTATCAAAAAAGCATCATGTCCATGGATAGATTGTATTTCATGATAAAAAACAGATGGTTTTACAGTTCTTGCATTTTTTACATCATCATGATTTTCATTGGCAATAAAAAATAAATCAGAATTTATAGCTACTACATGAATAGAGGCTTCTATTTGCTTTATTGCTTCTAAAAAGCTTCCTGTTTTTTTTGTAATGTCAATAGTTTGTAACAAATGATTCATTAGTTTGTATGCTTCTAATGTAAATCTGTTTTTTAGTTTTTCACCGTGATTTATTAACCAATTTTCAACATGATAGTTAGGTTGATTTTCATTAATGGTTCTATTAAATTTTTGCTTAAACGACTGTGGTGTTCTGTATAACATCATAGCATGAATGCGTGCATCTGCCAAAGGGTCTGAAGAATTATTTAATATTTTGTCTTGAAGTAACACATTAGCAATCACCCAATCTGTGGCTTTCCAATCTGTGGCTATAGGGATTAAATTCTTTATTTTTGTGGGTTGTTCAACTGCCATTTCCCAGGCAATTCCGCCCCCTAAACTTCCTCCAATAACAGCAAAAACATTATCTATTTGAAGGTGAAACAAGCCTTTCCAAAATAGTTTTGCCATGTCTTTTGCAGTATAATCTTTATAATTATTAATAAGATTATCTTTGTTTCCGTCAAAACCATTGCCAGGAATATTAAATGCTACTATGGTATAAACATCTGTATCGATAGTTGAGTTTGTCCCAATTAAATGATTCCACCAGCCATTGTTACCAATAACATTTGAATTTCCTGTTAAGGCATGATTTACTACTACAACAGGAGCCGTACCGATGGGTTGTCCAAAAACTTGATAAAACAAAGGAATATGGTTAATACAAATTCCTTTATCCAAGACAAAATCAAAGATATCTATTTTTTTAAGCATTTTTTTTAATTAAAAAAGGGTGTCTCACTTTTTAGCTAGCTTAGATTGATTTTTTCAATCAGTAAGCAAGACACCCTTTTTAGATTATACAAGTTTTTCTACTGCAATTTTTTCAAAAACTTCTTTCAAATCTGATATTAAATCGTTTACATCTTCTAGTCCAACAGATAAACGAATTAAATCTTTAGTTACACCTGTTGTTTCTTGTTCTGCGTCAGACAATTGCTGGTGTGTTGTACTTGCGGGGTGAATAATTAGAGATTTAGTATCGCCAATATTTGCCAAAAGTGAGAATAATTTTGTTTGGTCTGCTACTTTTTTTGCAGCTTCAAAACCTCCTTTTAATCCAAAGGTAACAATTCCACTTTTACCTTTTGGCAAATAAGTATCTGCTAATTTTTTGTATTTTGAAGTTTCTAATCCTGGATAGTTAACCCATGCCACTTCGTCTTGAGCTTCTAACCACTGAGCTAATGCCAATGCGTTTTCAGAGTGTCTTTTAATTCTAACTTCAAGCGTTTCTAATCCCTGAATGGTTTGAAAAGCATTAAACGGACTCAAGGCAGCACCAAAATCTCTAAGACCTTCAATTCTTACTTTTGCAATAAATGAAATAGCTCCTAAAACGTCATAATATTTTAATCCGTGGTATCCTGCTGATGGCTCAGTAAACTCTGGGAATTTTCCGTTGCTCCAGTCAAAAGTTCCTGCATCAATAATAACACCTCCTAAAGATGTTCCGTTACCAGTAATATATTTTGTTAAAGAGTGAATAACAATATTAGCACCATGCTCAATAGGGTTTAATAAATAAGGTGTTGCTACGGTATTATCAACTATAAAAGGTACTTTAAATGCCTTTGCTTCATTTGCAATTGCTTTTAAATCTAATACATCTAATTTTGGGTTTCCTAAACTCTCCGCAAAAAATGCACGAGTATTTTCTTGAGTTGCATTTTTAAAATTCTCAGGATTTGATGGATCTACAAAGGTAGTTGTAATCCCTAATCTTGGAAGGGTTACTTTTAATAAATTATAAGTTCCGCCATATAAACTGTTTGATGCCACAATGTGATCACCAGCTTTTAATAATACGAGAAGTGCTGTTGCAATTGCCGATGTTCCTGATGCGGTTACTACAGCCCCAACGCCACCTTCTAATGCAGCAAGACGTTGTTCTAAAATGTCGTTTGTAGGATTGTTTAATCGTGTGTAAATAAAACCTGCTTCTGCTAAACCAAATAAGTTTGCGGCATGGTCTGAATTGTTAAATACATACGAAGATGTTTGATAAATTGGAACGGCTCGAGTTCCAGCGTTTTTAGTTACATCATGTCCAGCGTGAAGTGCTTTTGTAGCAAATTTTTGTGTACTCATCTTTTTAATTTTTAATTATTGATTGTTTCGTTTTAAGGTAATTGTAATTTTTTAATAAATTTGATTTTATAATGGAGATAAAATTAAATATAAAAAAACCCTGTGTTTAGCAGAGTTTTCAAGTTATAAATTTAATTTTAAATTATACCAATGAATGTCTCTGCGGAATATTCCACATCATAACACACATTTTATACATTTTTAAAATCACTTTTGCTATTATTTACTTTGCAAATATACAAACT
>DAINSR010000035.1:2760-12743 GCA_036741255.1 Flavobacterium sp. | reverse complement strand
ATTTTTGAAGTAGTTTTAGTTTGTAATAGATTTCTAATGCGTATTTTGGGTTAAACCAAATGAGATTAAAAACTCAACATTTTACAAAAAAATAAATTAAAATGACCCTAAATTTAGAAACTCCTGCCCTGCTATTTTCGGCTACATCACTCATACTTTTGGCTTATACCAATAGATTTTTAACTATTGCTCAAATTGTAAGAGGATTAAAAAAAACCTACGAACAAGAACACGCTAAAGGTATTTTAGTACAAATTAAAAATCTCAACCTTCGAATTGTACTCATCAAATACATGCAACTTTTTGGTGTTTTATGCTTGTTTTTATCGGTTTTTGCCATGCTGTTGCTATTTTTTAAACAACAACTTGTGGGTATTTATTTTTTTGGAGCCAGCTTGTTGAGTTTGTTAATATCTTTAGCCTTATCGTTTTGGGAAATAAGCATCTCAATAAATGCGCTTAAAGTACATTTGAGCGAGTTAATTGAAGATGAAAATAATAGGTAAGACGTTGCTAAATTACTGATATGTATTGCTTTGAAGTTTTTAGTGATGTCCCTAAAAGTTCAGATAAAAAAATAGTTTAATAATAAAGTATCTAAAAAGTCGTTATTTTTTTATTCAAAAATTTATTTCAGAATCTAAATATTGCTGAAAATTTTTACCTTTTAGATACTTTACATATATTAAAACCTACAATTAAAAGTTCCCGATTACATATAAATATAAAGGCATGCCAATTGTTATGTTAACAGGAAATGTAATTGCAAGTGCCATTGGAATAAAAATACCTGGATTTGCTTTTGGCACAGCAATCTTCATAGCCGCAGGAACTGCAATATACGAGGCACTAGCCGCTAAAACAGCTAACATAAATCTATCACCCATGCTTTGTGTAACAAAACCGCTTAAATAGGCAAAAATTACCCCATTAATCAAAGGCATTACAATAGCAAATAATGTGGTAAAAGCACCATTTTTTAAAAAATCATTAAGTTTTTTACCGCAAACTAGTCCCATATCTAAAAGAAAGATAGCTAAAAATCCTTTGAATAAATCTGTTGTAAAAGGTTTAATTCCCATTGCTTGTTCATCACTAGTTATAAAACCAATAATCAAACTCCCTAAAATTAAAACAACACTACCATTAGTAACAGAGTGATGAATAATAGATTTCATTGATTGCGGAGTGGAAACTTCATTTTTATTTGTAAATTTTCTAATTAAAATAACCCCAACAATTATGGCAGGTGCCTCCATTAAAGCCATAACGGCAACCATGTGTCCATTAAATGAAATATTTTGTAATTCTAAAAAAGAAACCGCAGTAACAAATGTAACAGCACTCACAGAACCATAAGCCGCTGCTATAGCACCAGCATTATATACTGATAACTTGTTTTTTAATATAAAAAAAGCAATTATTGGAATAAGAATAGCCGTGGTTAGTCCAAAAACTATACAATAGATAATTTCCATAGAAAAATGACTATGTGCTAATTCCTGTCCACCTTTAAAACCAATTGAAAACAAAAGATATAAAGAAATGAACTTTGAAGATTGTTCAGGAATTTGCAAATCACTTTTTAATCTTACGGCTAATATTCCTAAAACAAAAAACAATAATGCTGGATTTTTTAAATTCTCAAATAATAAATTTAGATTCATAGTAGTTAAAGTTATTTAGTGTTCGTTCGTTAGTATTTATAATTTTTGCGTATTAAACAATTTATCATGTAATTGAAAAAGCCGCCCTTTTGAGCCTGTCATTTATAGAGTTTCCTAAATCTATATTAGGAACAAAGTGAGTAACGATGGCGTCAAAATTATAACTATCAATTTCTATTAATGTTTTATAAAGGTTTTGAGCCGCCTCGTCAAAACTAGCTTTTTTAGATAAATCAAAATGAGCTTTTATTTTTTCGTGATTTTCTTTAGTAGAAAAACCTAAATATGCTATATTTTGATGAGGAGTTTCAGATAAAAAAAGATTCATATTTTGCACAACATACAAAGGTGTTTTTGGGGCATAATGCTTAGAAAACATACCAGGTGCTATTGGATTTTGTGCTTCAAAATTCTTAATATAAACCTTGCCCACTACGTTTTCTATTTGCTCAACTGATAAAGCACCCATGCGATATATTACTGCAACATCATTTTCAAAACCTACGATAGTTGATTCTAACCCTTTGTTACAAAACCCACCATCTAAAACAAAAGGAAGTTTGTTGCCAAAATAGTTAAAAACATGTGTTGCACTTGTGGCACTCACGCAATTAGACGGATTAGCACTTGGAGCAGCAATAGGAAAATCAATAGCGTCTAACAATTTTAATGTGGTTTGATGATCAGGCACTCTAATACCTACAGTATCTTTGTTAGATGTGATATAATCGGGTATTTGAATAGACTTTTTTAAAACCAATGTTAATGGACCTGGCCAAAAAGTCTTTGCTAAAACAAGAGCTTTATCAGGAATATCCACTGCATATTTGGGTAATTCTTCAACTGATTTAATATGTACAATAAGCGGATTATTAGACGGTCGGTTTTTAATTTTATAAATAGTTTGTATGGCTTGTTCACTGTAAATAGAAGCCGCAAGTCCATAGACTGTTTCTGTTGGTATGGCTACAACTTTGTTTTTTGAAAGCCACAATGCAGCTTCATGAATATCTGAACTAATTTTCATTTTTTAAGGATTGCAAAAATCACAATACAACGGTTCTTCAGTTTTTTTGTCTAATGGAAAAAATACTTCCTCTGTAAAATTACAAGCATTACACCCATAAATATGACTTAAAGTGGATTTTGTTTTAAAACCACACGATTCACAAGGTAACCCAGGATTTATTTTTTTAACGTCAAAACCTGGAAATTTACAATTGGGGCACAAGGTATTGATTTTTTTTAAAATTTGAATCGTTGTTTCTTTAATTATCTCCATTCTCGTTGGATTTTTGTGAGCTCGCATATCAGTTTCTACAAAAACCGAATTATGATTTCTTTTCAAACTATAGAATGCCTCAATTAATTGTGATAAAGTGGAACAGTCTTTAATTATTGATTCTGGATTTTTTTCAGAAGACTTTAATATAATACCGTGAGAAGGAAACATAACTTTCTGGGCAAAATCTTCTAACATTTTTTGATTTTCAACTACAGTTTGATTAAAATTTGTTTTGAAAGACAACTTTCTTTCAATAATTTCTAAATTGTTCTTTAAATCCTTAAACATTAGAAATTCATCATCTGCATGAGCTAAAAAATGTGATGGATGTGCTCCAAAAGAACCCTCACTTGCCACAACTAAATCAAAGTTAGTGCTTTGTAAAGCTAAAAGACACTTTTTTCTTAAGGTTTCAATAACATCTGATTTTCGTTCAATTTCACCTGAAAAAGTACCAAGTAAATCTGTGTCAAAATCATGGTTCACCACACACTTTACCATTAATGACTTTTCAAACAAAGGAGCAATAACAAATTCTTTACTGTGTTTAGTAGCAATAAGTAAAGTTCTATTTGCAAACATTGATATGGTACTCAAAATAAATGTATTAATTTACAAGTCAAATTGTTAATATTGATTTAACTTTTGGTAATCAATTATTCAAAAATACTTTAATTTAAACATCATCTAAAAAATCTAATGAGAAATCCATACTAAAAAATTAAACACAACATAAGAATTATGAATTTTCAATCAAGCCACCAAATAAATTAGAGAAATAAGTGATAAAAAATTATGCATTGGCTAAAGAATTTATCTCAAAGATTCTTTACAAATATCATTAAACCAATTATTAGATTTAGTAAATATTAATTATAAATACCATAAAAAAAATTAATAAAAAAAAGCTTGTTAAGTACAAGCTCTATCTTTTTAATCAAATTTATTTTTAATGTAGTATTTTGCGTCTAAATCATCATCTTCAATAACATTAAACTTCATGGGCTTTGGTTTTGGCTTACTGGCAACAGCCTTCTTTTTCCACAAATCAAAAACTTCTTTACTAAGCATTTTCTGCATAAAATCGTTTAATTCACTTTCTACCACACCAAATTTTTCTTTGATTACCTCATAAGGTTTTTTTTCTGACTGAGCTACAAGTACAATTTTCTCTAAAGTTGTATTGTCTAATTCTGAAATTTTACTTTTTTTCATTTTATGAAATTAATTCACAGTATTTAAAGTTAGGTAACACAATATTAACAAAAAATGTTCAACTTTTAATAACATATATCATTTTTAGTATTTTTTTAAAATTTTACAAAAAAAAAGAATATTTTCTAAAATTTATTATAAAATAGTTCTAAAAGTTAAATTTATTCTCGGTTTTTTTTGAATTTTAGTTTTAGGAATTTGATGTTTATAATATAATTGACTACCCTCCTTCATCAAAATTAAACTCCCGTGTTTCAAAATTATATTTTGTTTGACTTCCTTTTTTGTGTTGTGCTTTAATTGAAATATGCGTTCCTCTCCCAAGCTAAGAGATGCTATAATTGGGTCTTGCCCCAACTCTTTTTCGTTATCTGCATGCCAACCGTTACTATCGTTTTCGTTTCTGTATAAATTTAATAAAAGTGTCGTAAACTGATGATTACATTGTTTTTCAACGAGTTCTTTTAAATGTAACAGCAATTCACTCCAGGGATGGGGGGTCATTGTAATGTTTGAATAAGTGTAAGATTTGCCCTCATTCCCAAAAAGAGACGTTAATCTGGGTTGCAAGTAGTTTTTACCATAAACACATATATTATCTTGTTGCCATGGTATCTCATGTAGTAAAGTTTTATAAAAATTATTAGCCACATCAACATCTAAAAAGTTGGGATAATACTCAAAAAGAGCGTCGGGTAAATCTAAAATAATTTTTTCGTTATTAAATAGCGGATTCATAAATAAAGATACTGTACTAAAAAAGTGTGTAAACTATTTATTAATTTTTTGATGTCTTTTGTAAATAAAAAAAACCACAAGTCAAAAGATAAGACTCATGGTTTTTTTTGTAGTTCAAAGATATTTTAGTAGTTATAAATTTCTTTAGAAGCTACTAATTCATTATATTCTTCATTAGAACCTACTATGATGTTGTCATATTCTCTCATACCTGTACCGGCTGGTATTCTATGACCAACAATTACATTTTCTTTTAAACCTTCAAGAGTGTCTATTTTTCCTGCAACAGCGGCTTCGTTTAGTACTTTTGTAGTTTCCTGGAACGAGGCAGCCGATATGAACGATTTTGTTTGAAGTGAAGCTCTTGTAATACCTTGTAAAACTGGTGTTGCCGTTGCTGGCACCACATCTCTGGCATCAACTTCTTTTTTGTCATTACGTTTTAACAAAGAGTTTTCGTCTCTTAATTGCCTTGCCGAGATAATTTGTCCTGCTTTAAGGTTTTCAGAATCTCCAGCATCTTCAACAAACTTCATTCCATATAATTTATCATTTTCTGCAATAAAATCACTTGTATGTACTAATTGGTCTTCAAGCATTAATGTATCGCCTGGATCTTCAATTTTTACTTTACGCATCATTTGACGGATTACCACTTCAAAATGCTTGTCATTAATTTTTACCCCTTGTAGTCTATATACTTCTTGAATTTCATTCACTAGATATTGTTGTACAGCTGCAGGTCCTTTAATTCGTAAAATATCTTCTGGAGTTACAGCACCATCAGATAGTGAAGTTCCAGCTTTTACATAGTCATTTTCCTGAACTAAAATTTGGTTAGATAATTTAACTAAATATTTTTTTACTTCACCATATTTAGACTCTATAGATATTTCCCTATTACCTCTTTTAATTTTACCAAAAGTTACTACGCCATCAATTTCTGAAACTACCGCAGGATTTGAAGGATTTCGGGCTTCTAAAAGCTCTGTAATTCTTGGTAAACCTCCCGTAATATCACTTGACTTTGATGAGCGACGAGGGATTTTAACAAGAATTTTTCCTGCCTTAATTTTTTCGCCATTTTCTACCATAAGGTGAGCTCCAACAGGTAAATTATATGAACGAACTAATGCACCATCTTTCCCATAGATTAAGAGTGTTGGAATTAGTTTTTTGCTTCTTGAGTCAGAAATTACCTTCTCTTGAAAACCTGTTTGCTCATCTACTTCAACCATAAAAGAGTGTCCTTGCTCAATATCTTCATATTCAACTTTACCTGTAAATTCTGAAATAATTACCCCATTATATGGATCCCATTTACAAATTGTAGTTCCTTTTGCTACTACATCGCCATCTTTAACATAAATTGTAGAACCATAAGGAATGTTATGCGTACTTAATAAAATTCCTGTTTTAGGTTCAATTAATTTTAATTCAGACGAACGTGAGATAACAATATCTACCGCATTTCCTTCAGAATCTTCGCCTTTTACAGTTTTTAAATCATCTATTTCTAATTTTCCTGCAAATTTACTTGTTATACTAGATTCTTCTGAAAGTCCTCCAGCCACTCCACCCACGTGGAATGTTCTAAGAGTTAACTGCGTACCAGGTTCTCCAATTGACTGTGCAGCAACGACACCCACAGCTTCGCCTTTTTGAGCCATATTACCAGTAGCAAGGTTTCTTCCATAGCATTTAGCACAAATTCCTTTGGTGGCTTCACAAGTTAAAGGTGAACGTACTTCAACTTTTTCTATTGGAGACTCTTCAATTTTAGCTACATGAGAAGCAGTAATTTCTTCACCTGCATATACTATAACATCAGTGGTTAATGGATCTATAACATCTTGAAGTGCAACACGACCTAAAATTCTATCTCCTAATGTTTCAACAATTTCTTCATTTTTCTTCAGGGCAGAAACTTCTATTCCTCTTAAGGTACCACAATCAACAGAATTTACAATTACATCTTGCGAAACATCATGAAGTCGTCTTGTTAAATATCCAGCATCTGCTGTTTTAAGTGCCGTGTCTGCTAATCCTTTCCGAGCTCCGTGTGTAGAAATAAAGTATTCTAAAATTGAAAGACCTTCTTTAAAATTAGAAAGAATTGGATTTTCAATAATTTCGCCACCGCCTGCTGTTGATTTCTTTGGTTTAGCCATCAAACCACGCATACCAGTTAACTGACGAATCTGCTCTTTAGAACCCCTTGCACCAGAATCTAGCATCATATACACTGAGTTAAATCCTTGCTGATCTTCTCTAATATTTTTCATAGCAAGCTCTGTTAACTGAGCATTTGCAGAAGTCCAAATATCAATAACTTGGTTGTATCGTTCATTATTAGTAATTAAACCCATGTTATAATTTGCAGATATGGTATCAACCTGAGCACGAGCGTCATCTATTAATTTATCTTTTTGCTCTGGAATTCTAATATCGCCAAGTGAGAAAGATAATCCGCCTCTAAAAGCAAATTTATATCCCATATTTTTGATATTGTCCAAAAATGCAGCCGTTGTAGGAACATTCGTGGCATTTAAGATTTTACCAATAATATCTCTTAATGATTTTTTTGTTAATACCTCATTTATAAACCCTGCTGCTTCTGGAACTACCTCATTAAAAAGCACTCTTCCAGCAGTAGTTTGAATAATTTTATAAACTAACTCTCCCTTTTCATTAAAGTCTTTTGCTCTAATTTTAACTCTTGCATTGAGGTCTAATTTCTCCTCGTTTAGTGCAATATTTACCTCCTCAGCAGAATAAAATGTTAGCCCTTCCCCTTTAATTTTAACTTCAGGTGTTGATAAACGTTCTTTTGTCATGTAATACAAACCCAAAACCATATCTTGTGAGGGTACGGTAATAGGTGCACCATTAGCTGGGTTTAATATATTGTGTGAAGCCAACATTAATAATTGACATTCTAAAATAGCCTCTGGTCCTAATGGTAAATGAACCGCCATTTGATCACCATCAAAGTCAGCATTAAAAGCCGTACATACTAAAGGATGCAACTGAATTGCCTTACCTTCTATTAGTTTAGGTTGAAATGCCTGAATACCCAAACGGTGCAATGTGGGAGCACGGTTTAGCATAACTGGATGTCCTTTGATAACATTTTCAAGAATATCCCAAACAACAGGCTCTTTTTTGTCTATAATTTTTTTAGCAGATTTAACTGTTTTTACAATACCTCTCTCTATAAGTTTTCTTATAACAAAAGGTTTATACAATTCAGCAGCCATATCTTTTGGCAGTCCACATTCAAATAATTTTAATTCTGGTCCCACAACAATTACAGAACGAGCAGAGTAATCAACACGTTTTCCTAATAAATTTTGACGAAAACGACCTTGCTTTCCTTTTAATGAATCTGAAAGAGACTTTAATGGTCGGTTCGATTCTGTTTTTACAGCAGAAGCTTTCCTTGTATTGTCAAACAATGAATCTACTGATTCTTGTAACATACGTTTTTCGTTTCTTAAAATTACTTCTGGTGCTTTAATTTCCATCAATCTTTTTAAACGATTGTTACGTATTATCACTCGACGATACAAATCATTAAGATCTGAAGTAGCAAAACGCCCTCCGTCAAGCGGAACTAATGGTCTAAGTTCTGGTGGAATTACAGGAATAGTCTTTAATATCATCCACTCCGGACGATTTTCTCTATTAAAGTTTGATTCTCTAAATGATTCTACAATTACTAATCGTTTTAAAGCCTCTGTTTTTCTTTGTTTAGATGTTTCGTTACTTGCTGCGTGTCTAAGTTCATAAGAAAGAGTTTCTAAATCTATACGAGCTAGTAAATCCATGATACAATCAGCACCCATTTTTGCAATAAACTTATTGGGGTCATTGTCATCTAAATATTGATTTTCCATAGGAAGAGAATCTAAAATCGTTAGATATTCTTCTTCTGTTAAAAAATCTAATCGCTTGAGTTCGTCGCCATCAGTATTTTTTGCAATACCAGCTTGAATTACTACATATCTTTCGTAGTAAATAATCATATCTAACTTTTTAGAAGGCAAACCTAGAATGTAGCCTATTTTATTAGGCAATGAACGAAAATACCAAATATGAGCGATAGGTACTACTAAATTAATATGCCCCACACGGTCTCTTCGCACTTTTTTCTCAGTTACTTCTACACCACAACGGTCGCAAACAATTCCCTTGTATCGTATTCTTTTATATTTTCCACAGGCACACTCATAATCTTTTACTGGCCCGAAAATTCGTTCACAAAAAAGACCATCACGCTCTGGTTTGTGTGTTCTATAATTGATAGTTTCTGGTTTTAAAACTTCACCTCTTGATTCTGCCAAAATAGATTCTGGAGAAGCAAGTCCAATTGAAATTTTGTTGAACTTTTTAGGTGCGTTATTATCTCTATTTCTATTGTTCATCATAGCTTTTACTATTGATTTATTTGAAATTTATTTATTTAAAGCTCGCTGCCAAAAGTCAAAACATATAACCTTTGGCAGCTAACTTAATTTATTCTTCTAATCTGATATCTAATCCAAGACCTTTTAACTCATGCATCAATACGTTAAATGATTCTGGCAAACCAGGCTCTGGCATTACCTCACCTTTTACAATAGATTCATAGGTTTTTGCTCTACCAACAACATCGTCAGATTTTACTGTTAAGATTTCTCTTAATGTACTTGAAGCTCCATAAGCCTCTAGTGCCCAAACCTCCATTTCTCCAAAACGCTGTCCTCCAAACTGTGCTTTACCTCCTAATGGCTGTTGCGTAATTAGAGAGTAAGGACCTATAGAACGAGCGTGCATTTTATCGTCAACCATGTGCCCTAGTTTAAGCATATAAATTACACCCACTGTTGCTGCCTGATGAAAACGCTCTCCAGTACCACCATCATATAAATAAGTATGTCCAAATTGTGGAATACCTGCCTCGTCAGTGAGTTGATTGATTTGCTCAATTGTAGCTCCATCAAAAATAGGTGTAGCAAATTTTCTATTTAATTTTTGACCAGCCCACCCAAGAACGGTTTCATAAATTTGACCAATGTTCATACGAGAAGGCACAC